>CAMNAY010000057.1 GCA_946531975.1 uncultured Ruminococcus sp.
TCGGCTCGCTGCGTGCAGCAGTCGTTGACGGCGACGGCAAGAAGGGCTGCTTCCTTGCCGGTCAGATCTCCGGTCTCGTCAACAGAGAGCAGCCCGCCGCTGAGATCATTGAGGAGATCATGCAGCAGGCAGAGGCTCTGCTGAACGGCAAAGCCTGACCGCAGCACACGGCGAACCGCAGCGTATCTTTCATCACAGCTTTCATCCCGGCAACATTCACACCTGATGCATCGCCGAACGCGATACCGAAAACTTGACACGGAGGATCCCGATGGGAAAAATCGCATTTTTATTCGCCGGACAGGGCGCACAGTACAGCGGCATGGGCAAATCGCTCTATGAGAGCAGCGCCGCCGCAAAAGCCCTCTACGACGCTGCCGAGGCAATCCGTCCCGGCACGATGAACCAGTCCTTCGCCGGCACCGACGAGGAACTCAAGAAAACTGAAAATACACAGCCCTGCCTGTATCTGGTCGATCTCGCAGCAGCGCTCGCACTCGAAGAAGCCGGCATTCATGCTGAAGCAGCAGCGGGCTTCTCGCTCGGTGAGATCGCTGCCCTTGCCTTTGCGGGCGCATATTCCGCAGAGGACGGCTTCAAGATCGTCACAGAGCGCGGCAAGCGGATGCAGGATGCAGCAGAGCAGGCGGATACCGCGATGTGCGCAGTCGTCAAGCTCGACGCAGAAACAATCTCCAATGCCGCGGCAGAGTTCGAGCAGCTCTATGCCGTCAACTACAACTGCCCCGGTCAGACCGTTGTTTCCGGTCTCAAGAGCAGTATGCCAGCCTTTACCGCAAAGGTCAAGGAGCTGGGCGGCAGAGCCATTCCGCTCGCAGTCAGCGCTGCATTCCATTCGCCGTTCATGAACGGTGCGGCAGAGCAGTTCGGCGCGGCACTTTCCGCGTTCACGTTCTCTGCACCGCGCATTCCGGTCTATGCAAACCTCACGGCACAGCCCTATGATGCCGCACAGATCCCGCAGACAATGCAGCAGCAGGTCTGCAACCCCGTCCGCTGGCAGACAACGATTGAAAATCTGATCGCAGAAGGCTTCACCGACTTCATCGAGGTCGGCGCAGGCAAGACCCTCAGCGGACTTGTGAAGAAAATCTCCGCAGATGTGCGCATTTACAATGTGCAGGATGCGGATTCCCTCGCAGAAACCATAAAGGCGGTGAAAGAATCATGCTGAACGGAAAGGTCGCAGTCGTCACCGGCGGTGCAAGAGGCATCGGCGCGGCGATCTGCAAAAAGCTCGCCTCCCTCGGCGCGGATATCGCGATCGTTGACCTGAAGGTCACCGAGCAGGCAGAGGCACTTCAGAAGGAAATTACAGACAGCTTCGGCGTCAGAGCACAGGCTTTTGCCTGCGATGTCTCCGATGCAGAAGCCTGCAAGGCGCTCATCAAGCAGGTCACGGAAGCGCTGGGCAATGTCACGATTCTCGTGAACAACGCCGGCATCACCAGAGACACGCTCATCCTTTCCATGAAGGAAGCGGATTTTGACGCGGTCATCAACACAAACCTCAAGGGCACCTTTAATATGACACAGGCTTGCTACCGCACGTTCATGAAGCAGAAGTACGGCAAGATCGTCAACCTCGGCTCGGTCTCCGCACTGCTCGGCACGGCGGGTCAGGCGAACTATGCCGCTTCCAAAGCGGGCGTCATCGCACTGACCAAGGTCACGGCAAGAGAGCTGGCTTCGAGAAATGTCACCTGCAATGCAATCGCACCGGGCTTTATCGCGACCGATATGACCAAGGGGCTGGAGGATCAGTATATCGACCAAATCCCGATGAAGCGCGCCGGTCAGCCGGAGGATGTCGCAAACCTCGCTGCATTCCTCGCGTCACCGGAGTCCGATTATCTCACCGGCACCGTCATCCGCATTGACGGCGGCCTTGCGATCTCATAACCCACTGTACCACACGGAGGAAGATTTACATGAACAGAAGAGTCGTCGTTACCGGTCTCGGCGCAATTACCCCGCTGGGCAATGATGTCGGGAGCTATTGGGACGGTCTGAAAAACGGCAAAAACGGAATAGATCATATTACACGCTTCGATGCTTCCGGTCTGAAAGCACAGCTCGCAGCAGAAGTTAAGGATTTCAACGCAAAGGATTTCATGGACGCAAAGGAAGTGCGTCAGACAGACCGCTATGAACAGTACGCGATCGCAGCAGCTTCGCAGGCGATCGGCGATTCCGGCATCGTCGGTCAGATTGATCCGGAACGTCTCGGCGTCTACTTCGGCTCCGGCATCGGCGGCTTCGAGACCTTCGTCAACGAGCACAACAGCCTGCTGAACCGCGGTGCAAACCGTGTTTCGCCGTTCTTCATCACCAAGATGATCGCGAATATGGCAGCGGGTATGATCGCAATTCATGCCCATGCAAACGGTCCGTGCCTCGATGTCACCACTGCCTGCGCAACCGGCTCCAACACAATCGGTGAAGCCATGCGCGCGATCCGTCACGGCTATGCCGACGCGATCATCGCGGGCGGTGTCGATGCGTCGATCCACGAGCTGTCCTTCGCAGGCTTCATCAACTGCATGGCGCTGACCGACAGCACCGATAAGGACGCTGCCTCGATCCCGTTTGACAAGCGCAGAAACGGCTTCGTCATGGGCGAGGGCGCAGGTGCGCTCGTGCTGGAGGAATATGAGCACGCCAAGGCACGCGGCGCAAAGATCTATGCAGAGCTTGCAGGCTACGGCAGTACCTGCGACGCATTCCATGTCACCGCACCCGACAGCGAGGCAAAGGCATCCGCCAAAGCAATCGCTGATGCGCTCGCGGAAACCGGCATGGACTGCCTCGCTTCGGAAATCTATATCAACGCACACGGCACCAGCACCCCGCTGAACGACAAGACCGAAACCGCCGCGATCAAGCGCGCATTCGGTGAGGAAAAGGCGAAGCAGGTGCATGTCAGCTCGACCAAGTCCATGACCGGTCACCTGCTCGGCGCAGCCGGCGCGATTGAAGCAATCGCTGCGATCAAGGCGCTCGAAAACAACCTCGTTCCGCCGACGATCAACTACAAGGAGCCGGATCCGGAGTGCGACCTCGACATTACGCCGAACAAGGCAGTTGAAACCCCGCTGACCCTCGCGCTCTCCACCTCTCTGGGCTTCGGCGGTCATAACGCCTGCCTCGCATTCAAGAAAATCTGAATTACACTGCACAGGCGGGCTGCAAGGGTCAGCCTGCCCGTGCGGTCTCATATGGAGGAAAACCCATGAACCGGACAGAGATCATGGAGCTGCTGCCGCACCGTGACAGCATGCTGCTGCTCGATGAAGCAGAACTGATTGACGGTGTTGCGCACGGCAAAAAGAAAATCACAGGAAAAGAATGGTTCCTCGACGGACATTTTCCGGGGCATCCGGTCGTGCCGGGTGTGATCCTTTGCGAGATCATGGCACAGTCCGTGTGCGTCTGTCTGGAACGTCAGCCCGACGGCACACAGCCGCTGACGCTGTTCGCCGGACTGGATAAGGTACGCTTCAAGCATCCGGTCGTGCCGGGCGATGTCTTCGAGACCAAGTGCGAAATCACAAGAGCAAAGGCACCCTTCTACTTTGCAAAGGGTGAGGGCTATGTTGACGGAAAGCTCTGCGTAAAAGCGGAATTTTCGTTCGTTGTCCAGCCGAAGGAGGAAGCATCGGTATGAGCGGTCTGAAAGAGTTTTTCACCTCGATCACCAAGGGCGCGCCGGAACAGCAGCCCCCGCGTGTCTGCAAGAACTGCGGCGCTGAGATCGCATATCCGGATTACGTTGCCAATCACTGCATTTGTCCGGAGTGCGGCACCTATTTCCGGATGCGTGCTGTGGAGCGCCTTGAGGCAACGGTCGATGAAGGCAGCTTTCAGGAGATCGACCGGAAGCTGAAATCGAAGGACCCGATCAAATTCCCTGACTATGCACAGAAGCTCGACAAAGCAGAAAAAGCAAGCGGTCTGAATGAGGGCGTTGTCTGCGGCACCGCGAAGATTGACGGCATCGACACTGCTCTGTTTATCATGGATTCCGCATTCATGATGGGCAGCATGGGCACGGTTGTCGGCGAAAAGATCACGCGCCTGTTCGAGAAGGCAACTGCACAGAATCTTCCGGTCGTCGGCTTTATCACCTCCGGCGGCGCGAGAATGCAGGAGGGCATCTTCTCCCTCATGCAGATGGCAAAGGTCTCCGGCGCGGTCAAGCGCCACTCCGAAGCCGGTCTGCTGTATATCGCTGTCCTCACCGACCCGACCACGGGCGGCATTACCGCGAGCTTTGCAATGCAGGGCGATATCATTATCGCGGAGCCGAAGGCACTGATCGGCTTTGCAGGTCAGCGTGTCATTGAGCAGACAACCGGCGAGAAGCTCCCCGCGGGCTTCCAGAGAGCGGAATTCCAGCTTGAGCACGGCTTCGTTGATATCATCGAGGAGCGTCCGCGCATGACCTATACAATCGCCAAACTGCTCGCGATCCATACCTCCAACGTGCAGTAATCTGCCGCGATGGGACTGATACAGGCGTACCGCGCACATGTGCTGCGAAAGCAGGCACGGTTCAGCGAGCGGCATCTCGGTGCTGCGAAACGCTCCGGCAGTGCCGGAACGGTCAGCTATCCGTATACCGCCTACCGGGAGTCCGGCTTGGGCGCGTTTCTGGAGATTTTCTCAATTCTCGCGTTCATCGCCGGCTGCGGCGCCGCATTTGTTCTGCTCAGTCGTGCAGACAGCGTGATCTATGTATTCATCGCACTCGCCGTGCTGCTTGCAGGAAAGCTGCTGCTCTCAGAGCTGGCAAGACTGGTCAACAATGCGCATGTGCGGCATAAGATCCGCACAAACAGCGAATACGCGGAATACTTCGCAGTGATGTATCCCCGGCAGGAACACCTCTGCCGCGCACTGAATGAGATCTATGCCGCAAATCCGGATCCCGATCCGGAACGGCGCGTACCGCTTCAGATGAAGCTTGAGGAGCGGGACGATACCCGCATCAAAAAGGTCATTCTTGTGCTGGGACTGGGATTTTTGATTGCGGTGCTGATCGCGGCAATCGCGGGCTGTATCTGGGTCGCGGATTATTTGGGGGACACCTGATTCCGTCACACCTGACGGCTTGGCACACAATCTGCCGGCATCCTGCGCACCGGATTGAATCAGCGATTCCCCGGAAGAATAACTGCCCCGCAGCGGGCTTTGGTAACAGAAAGGAAGGGATCCCTCCAATGGCAAAGGCAGACAGCATTACCGCCTACGAGCGCGTACAGGCGGCGCGGAACGGCAAACGCCCGATGGGTTCTTACTATATTGAGCATATGATCGACGATTTCGTCGAGCTGCACGGTGACCGCCGCTTCGGAGACGACGCTGCAATCGTCGCCGGCATCGGCTACCTCAACCGCATCCCGGTCACTGTCATCGCAATGGAGCGCGGCGAGACGATCGAGGAGCGCATGAAGCGCAACTTCGGCTGCCCGGAGCCGGAAGGCTACCGCAAGGCGCTCCGTCTGATGAAGGAAGCAGAGAAATTCCACAGACCCGTGATCTGCTTTATCGGCAGCTCCGGCGCATACTGCGGCATTGATGCCGAGGAGCGCGGTCAGGGGCTTGCAATCGCAGAAAATCTCTATGAGATGATGGGGCTGAAGACCCCGATTATTTCCGTGGTCGTCGGCGAAGGCGGCAGCGGCGGTGCGCTGGCACTCGGTGTCTGCGATACCGCAGTCATGCTTGAAAACGCCGTATACTCGGTGATTTCGCCGGAAGGATGCGCGAGCATTCTCTGGAAGGATGCGACCAAGGCACCGGATGCAGCAGCGCATCTGAAGCTGACATCCTACGACCTGCTGAAATTTGAGGTCGTCGAGAAGGTCATTCAGGAGGACGGAAAGACCGAGCGTGAAATCTGCTCGGCTCTGAAAAAGTACATTCTGGATGAAATTCTCCGTCTGCGGGTTCTGCCGACTGAGGAGCTCCTCGACGGCAGATATGAGAAATTCCGCAAGATCGGCGCATTCCGATAACCGCTGTACAAGAAGAAAACCGGCGCAGGTGATTGTACCTGCGCCGGTTTGGTATTATCCGGAAACTTTCTCAAAATCAGAAGCGGGATGCTTGCAGAGCGGACAGATGAAGTCCTCCGGCAGTTCATCACCGATGTACTCATAACCGCAGATCACACAGCGCCAGACTGTCTGTCCCTCCGGCGTCGTGCCGACCTTCTTCGGCGTTACTTTGATATGCTTCAGATAATAGTCATAGGTTGCTGCGGGCGTTTCGTCCAGCACGCGCATATCCGTCACGCGCCCGATAAACACGGTGTGCGTGCCGAGATCGACCGTGCTGACCACATCTGCTGCGATCACCGCATTTGTGCCCTGTGTGACAAAGAGCAGGCCGTCCGCGCCGCGCTCACATGCAGAAAAGCCCGCAAATTTATCCGCATCGCGTCCGGACCGGAATCCGAACCGCTTGATCAGGTCGAAATCTGCCTTTTCGCTCAGCACAGAAGCGGAAAATTTCCCTGTACTGAGGATCATATCATGCGTCAGATTGCTCTTGTTGACCGTCAGGCTGACCTGCACCGGCTCAGACGTCACCTGCATGAGCGTATTCGTAATGCAGCCGTTGTCTTTGCCGTTCTGCTGTGCTGTAACGACAAACAAACCGTAGCTGAGCTTGTACAGTGCCTTCGGATCCGGTTCTGCATTTGCAGCGGCAGCGGGAGCCTTCGCAGGGACCTTCCCGACCAGTTCCAGCACATCGCCCTCCATCAGACAATCCGGGCAGACCGGTTTCTCGCCCTCCGGCACTTCAAATTCCGCGCCGCAGACCGTACATCGGTACAGCAGCATGCTCGGCGCGGCAGCGTCTGATTCCGGTTCGGCTGCCGGTGAGCCGTCCGGAATCTCCTCAATCAGCTCCAGCACATCGCCCTCCATCAGGCAGTCCGGACAGACCGGCGTTTCTCCGTCTGCGACCTCAAATTCCGCGCCGCAGATCGTACAGCGGTATCGTTTCATATATGACCCTCCTTTATTCGGAATGTATACAGACGGCTCTCTGCTGTGTGGTTGATCGCGCAGCAGAGAGCCGTTCCGTCCCTGTGTTATTCGGGCGCCTTGCCCCATTTCATCGAGATATCAAACGCCTTGACGCTGTGTGTCAGCGCGCCGATTGAGATGATATCGACGCCGGTCTCCGCGACGCCGCGCAGCGTGTCGTGCGTAATGCCGCCGGACGCTTCGAGCATTGCTCTGCCGTCCGTGATGCGCACAGCCTCCTTCATCGTGTCATTGTCCATGTTATCGAGCATGATGATGTCTGCTTTCGCTTCGAGTGCTTCCCGCAGCTCATCAAGCGTTCGGACCTCGACCTCGATGCGCACCATATGTCCGATGTGTTCGCGGAGCTGTGTGATTGCCGGGAGAATGCCGCCGCATGCGTCAATATGGTTGTCCTTCAGCATTGCGCCGTCAGAGAGATTGAAGCGGTGATTCTTTCCGCCGCCGCAGCGCACGGCATATTTCTGCATCGCACGGATGCCGACCATGCACTTTCTCGTATCGGCAATCGACGCCTTTGTTCCGGCGATGATATCCACGCATCTGCGTGTTTCTGTTGCAATGCCGGAGAGATGCTGCAAGAGGTTGAGCGCGGTGCGTTCGCCCTTGAGCAGCGTGCGTGTCGGACCGTGCATGACCGCGAGAATATCGCCGTACTGCACCTTGTCGCCGTCCTTCACCAGCATGGTAAAGGTCACGCCCTCGCCGACCAGATCAAATACCCGCTTTGCGATCTCAATGCCGCAGAGCACACCGCTGTCCTTCGCCATGAGGTACGCATCGGATTCATGCTCCGGTGAAAGCAGAAAATCGGTTGTAACGTCCATGCCGGTGATATCCTCATGCAGCGCACGCAGGATGACTTCATCGACATAGCTTTGTAAAAGCTGCATCATAACTGTTCCTCCAGAATCAAATACGCACAGGTCGCCTGTGACTTGGCTTCAAGATAGTCGAGATCCATTTTCCAGTCTTCACAGGCGATGAGCTGAATCAGCTCCGTGATGCGGTCATATGCCGCCTTCATATTCTCCGTGTTCGGAATGACGAAGTAATTTTCCTGAAGGATCTTGCGAAGCTCGGTGCGGATGCCGTGCGGAATCGGCTCGGTTGCGGTGACCGGTTTGAATTCGCCTGTCACAAAGCGCGGAGAAATATCCTCGGCTTCTCTTGCAATTTCCTGTGCGGCACGGCGCGAAAAGACCAGTGCTTCGAGCAGCGAATTGCTCGCAAGACGGTTGTTTCCGTGGACGCCGGTATGCGCGCACTCGCCGCAGGCATAGAGCCGGTCTACGCGGGTCTGCGCATTGGAGTTGACGTCAATACCGCCCATGAGATAATGCTGGCAAGGGTAGATCGGCACAGGCTCTTTGGTCAGGTCATAGCCCTGTTCAAGCAGCTTATTGTAGATCTTCGGGAACCGCGCCTTGACGGCCTCCGGATCCTCATGTGTAATATCGAGCCAGAAGTCCTTGGAGCCGGTGCGCTGGCTTTCGAGAATGATCGCATGAGACACAACATCACGCGGCGCAAGCTCCAGACGGTCGTCGTAGCGCTGCATGAAGCGTTCCATATTGCAGTTCCTAAGATATGCGCCCTCACCGCGCACCGCTTCCGAGATCAGGAAGCATTCTCTGGTGTGCTTGTTATTGAAGGCAGTCGGGTGAAACTGGATCAGGCTGAGGTTCTTGATGCGTGCGCCGAGCTCATAGGCAATGCGGATGCCGTCGCCGGTCGCGATCGCGGAATTTGTCGTATATTCATACACTCTGCCGATGCCGCCGGTCGCCATAATCAGGAAGTGACAGTTGACGACGCTGAGCGTATCCTCCCGCAGCAGTTCGACCGAAAAGCCGGTCTCCGTTTGGACCGCACGGCTCATGACCGTGAATTCCGAAATCGTCACAT
>CAMNAY010000058.1 GCA_946531975.1 uncultured Ruminococcus sp.
GGCAGGCGGCTATGCAGGCGTGGCAGGTCATCATTATCTCAAGGATTCAAAGCCGAAGTTTGCCGATCATCTGACAGCTTCACAGCAGAAGCTGCTCGCTGAGGAATTCTATGTTCCGCAGGAGAGCGGCAGCATCCTCTGTGCCGGCTTCCGGGACCGCATCTACCGGATCGAAGCCGGCGGCTATGCCGACAGCGGAGCCGTTCTGGACGCATTCCCGTTCCGGAGCGAAGATCTGCGGGAATCCGCAAAGAAGGAGATCGGCAATCCCGCAGCGTTTCAGAGCGGCTATCAGACGCTCACCGGCGAAACCGTGTCCGCATACCGGATCTATTCCTTGAACAGTCTGGAGGGCACGGAAGCATATGATGTGTATATCTTCAGCAAGAATGACGAATGGTATTTTGATGTATCCAAGAGCATGATTCGCGATGACCGCTTCTTTGCGATCTTTTCTTCGCAGGAATGATGCAGAAGGAACACGCAGAACGCCTGTCGGTCATGCAATTTTCAGCGGGGAGCGTCCCAAACGGGGCGCTTCCCGTTTTTTTCGCCTCCGTTTCAGGTGCATCGCTGACCGCAGTTTCATCCCGGCTGCACAGCGCAGAAAACAGGATTTGTTGATAGGGGGAAATATGTTCTGGCTGTTGACAAATAACTGCGTGTATGGTATACTGAATGTATCTATCGGACACAAAAATCCTGATAGTCAATCTATCGTTTTTGTGCTGCTTGTAAAATAATCTGTCCCTTGATTCGCATTGCCGGAAAGGAGGCCTGACAGAACACAAGTGACATTTTCGACTGAACCCCGACAATCCGATTTCCGATTACAGAAAACGAAAGTGAGGTTTGAACAATGCATACACGATCACGGTTTTTATCCCTGATGTTTGCTGTCACGCTGACAGCATCCATGGCATCCTATCTTCCGGGTATGCCGGCACCGCCTGAGACGCTTCAGGCAGCCGCGGCTGATACGGAGGAAGAACCCGATGCCTCCACCAACATGACCATTGATTTCAATTATGAAAAGAACAATGGCGTCACCACGCCGGATGAGTCTTTCCTGAGAATCGGCGCAGAGGGCTATGAAAAAGAAACCTACCTTACCCCTGAGTCAAAGAAAGAATGGCAAAAGTTTTACGATTCGCATCCGTGGCAGCACGTCACATGCTGGTCAAGCGAAGCGAATGACGAAGGCTCGCTCCGCACCTATCTGACATCGACGGATAAGGATATCGAATACCTCTGCCTGACGCAGGACTATTCCTATTCAAACTGGGGCAGAACCCCCTGGAAACCGATGGTCGTCACCAAGGACAAGGTGCTCGACCTCAACGGTCACAAGCTCGAGATCCGCTATGACCGCAATGTGAATCACGCACAAACTGACAAGCACCAGAACACGATCGAGGATACGCATCTTGCGACCTGCATTGAGATCGAAAACGGTGCGACCCTGACGATCATCGACTCCTCTGCCTGGCGCGGGGAGGGTACTGATCAGAAGGGCACCGGCGGCATCAGCTTTACCGGCTACATGATCGACCCCTACAAATATGATATCCAGTTCCACACGACACGCGATCTGTTCCATGTCAACAACGGCAATCTCGTGATCTACGGCGGAACCTTCCAGGCGGGCAGAAAGAAGGATCAGCTGAAGAGCAGCTTCTCGATGAGCAAGCTGAAGACCGTCATCGGCTCTGCTGTGGAGATGGGTGTCAATGTGGCAGAATATGCCACGGGTCTGAACACCGCATCCGCTGCATATAAGGATGTGCTCAAATCCACGCTCAGCAAGGCGGCACTTTCCGAAAACGGCGATACGGGTGAAGACGACAACAAGCAGGGCGACACCCAGACCGTCGTTGAGCGCGACGGCAAGAACCAGAATGCCGTCCCGAAGGAAGCAGACGAGAAGGAAGGTCCCGGCGGCAAGGACGACCGCGAACCGACCATCGGCGAAAAGAAGGACAAGAACAAGGAATCCGAAAACAAATCCAACGACAAGAAAAACGCAAAGGACGATACCAACACAAAGCTCGCCGAGGCGGAAAATAAAATCGTGAAGCAGGCGACCGACAAGGAAGGCATCATGGGCATCGTTGACAGTGCGTTTTCGCTGGCATCCGGCATCTCGAGCCTGTTTGCGCCGGATAACAAATCCCGCGTGACACAGAGCATCAAGGGCACTGTGGTCTGCGTCGGCAATGACGGCTCCTTTGTCTCCTACGGCGGCACCTACAAGGGCTACGGCTCCACGCAGCACACCCGCAACGGCGTTGTGGAGGTGCATGTGGATCCCTCGACGCCGAAGACCTTTGACCACAGCAAATACGCCGGCGGTCTGGCGTATATCTACGGCGGCACATTTGAAGCATATAACGGCGCAAATGTGTTTAATATGGTCACGGTCAGCTCCGGCAGACCGCACGCGATCGAATATGCGGGCGGCGATTCATCGCATCCTGTTTCGATTACGCTCGACAACAAGGAAACAGCGAATGTCGAGGTGCTCTATTACGAGAATCAGCAGGACTTCGTAAACGGCAAGGCGGATAAGCTGATCCCGATCAACACCGCGAACATTCAGGTGCGCGGCGGTCTGTTCCGCTGCTATTATGACCTCATGAATGTCACAACGCGGAAGGACGAGGATGATGAGCACTTCCGCAAGTTCCCCGGCACAATGGGCTCCGTCAATCTGGGCGTCGGCTCCTTCAATTCCAATCTCATTCAGGACGGACGCATCCAGATCAGCGACAAATACGGCGCTGGCTCTCTCGTTCTGCTCGATGAGCAGAGCAGCGAGGAGGCAGAAGGGCAGGGGCTCTATCACTACCGTCTGTTCTGCGGCGACAGTGAGCTGCGCACCAAATCGTATTATTCGGTTTATCCCAACCCGAAGCTCAAGACCAACACCTCGCACTCCATGCAGCTCTCCACCTATGAGGGCACGGGAAAGGCGACCTCCAAGATTCTGGAGGAGGATGAGGAGAATATCCGTGCGCCCTACCGCCAGACGGAAAACTATTTCGATTATATGATCGACGACGCCAGAGCCTCCAGATGGTCTGTGATGCCGAATTTCCATTATGCAGAAACCGACAGCATCCAGGCCAAGATGGATGTTTACGGTGCGGGCATCCGGGAATCTGAGGTGTGGTATTATCCGCTTCCGCACGCAGCAGACGGCTCCGTGATCGAGGATATCGGCTACAGCGAAGCGGGGATGCGTACATGGTCAATGTATGTGGGTTATAATCCATATGCCATAGGCAGCCCCGCATCGCAGTTGGATAATTTTTATTATGAATACGGCTGGATGGATCCTTCTAACCGGAATTGCGATGACAAGAAGTTCAAATCGCTGGAGAAGAGCTCCGCTGTCAATCCGCTGTATTATACCCTTTCCTATGACAGCATCCGCAATGAAATGCTCTATTTCACATACAAGGTCTACCGTGTCGATCCGCTGAGCCGTGAGAGCATCAGCGAATCCAAGACCTTCGGCGTCGATGAGCCGCTGATCACAGTGCGCTACGGTGCCGGTCTTAAGGATGCGCTGAAATGCAAGCTGCCGCTGACGGAAGTCGAGCAGCAGATCAAGAACAAGCGTAAGGGCTGGGGCGGCTTCCAGCAGGGCGAAATGTACCGCATCGTCCTGACGGTCGAGCAGCGTATCGGCGTTCACTATACGGAAGAAGGTTTCAGCGAGCAGCTTCCGGAAGCAAAGTGCGAATCCTCGATCCTGTTCCGCTGCTTCTCCTCCAGTGAGCTCAAGGATGAAGAAGAGGCATATAAGGAACGCGATTTCACGCCTGTGCAGTTTGACCTGAAGCAGGTGACGGATCCGACCTCCATGAGCGGCCGGACGATGACGGTCCCTGTGGTTGAAGCAGGGCAGTATGCAAATGTGCATATGATCAACGGCAAGGCGGGCATGACCGATTACAGAGGCGATGTCAAGGTGTTTGACCTCTACTATCAGTGGTGGGAGGTCGAAGAGGACGGAACCCCGGTGAGGCTGCTTGCCGGCACGGACAACATCTATGACGGCCCGAAGGATGAACGAAGCAAGCACAACAACTATGAATGGAATGTCGGAAAAGACGGGAAGATATATCGCAATACCGTCGATCCGAATGATCCGTATCTGTCATACTACGGCGAAAACGGTCTGCCGAAGAATCAGAATGACTGGACAGACAAGATGGTTCATCTCTATTCTCATGCAATGACCGACAAGAGCGATCTGACCCCGGATCATACGACGAATCTCTATCTTGGAAACAATGACATCTTTGCAACCAATACCGATACCTGCTATATCCCCGAGGAAATGGCAGGCAAATACATCCAGGTCAAGGTGATCGTGCAGAATCTTGACTGGCCGATGGCATATGACAAGCTTCAGACCTTCTATTCGCATCCTGTCCTGGTCGGCGGCACAGCCAGGACGCTGTCCGGCGAGGTCAGTGCGGAGTATGCAGAGGGCGAGACCTATGCGGCATATAACAAGCCGGTGACGCTCTCCCTTGACAATGTGGACGGCCTCTATCCCAGCGAGAAGATCACAAGCGTCTGGTATGTTGCAGGCTATTCGACCAAGAAATTCGATGATCTCAGCATCACCGATCTCAGCGAACTGCCGACTGTGCAGTATCCTGCCGATTTCTTTGATGCGGATTATGATCTGAAGAAGATCTTAGCAAAGGATTGCAGAACCTTTGCGCGCATTGAGACCAACAAGGGTAGAGTGCTCACGACTGCGGATGCGCATTTCAACTATGAGGTTGAGGCGACCGATATTGCGCTGGCGGGAGATCAGATTGAGGAATATAAACTCTCTGATATTCTGAAGGGCAAGTATCCGAACGGCGTCTGGAAGTACTATGCACTGCCGATGGGCGCTTCTGTCGGCTATGATTTCCATAATTGCACCACCACCGATGAGAAGGTCGCGACGCTGAATGAAGCGGGCAGGATCATCTTCGGCGGCGGCTTCGGCGAGACCGAGATCACGGTCACCAGCCCGACGGGCAAGCCCGTTTCCCTGACCGTGCGTGTCATCAATGACTACGACAGCTTTGAGATCAGCGGCATCAAGGCGCCGGTCATCGGCGAGCCGCTCAGCACCAATGCGGTTGTTCCGGCAGATGCCCCGTATCATGTCAAGGATGTCAAGTGGTACAAGGACTACAAGAGCTGGACCAACGGGCAGGAAGCGGATCCAAATGAGATCGCGGAATACGGTCATCCGTACCGTGCGGAAGTGACGCTGGAATCCAATGAGTTCTGCATCGCAGACTGGAACTCGGATTACAGTCTCACAGTGGAGTTCCCCGACGGTTCGTCGGATACGGCGACAGGCACTCAGGTCGATCAGGCCTATGATTACGATACGCACGAGCATTTGCAGGAGTTCACGGTCAGCTATGAATTCCCCGCGCAGACCGATCCGAACGCAACGGTCATCAGCGAGATCCATCTGGACTTCCCGACTAAGGTGCCCGAGGGCGTCTATATCGACGAATGGCTTGATGACAATGTGAGCCTCTATGCAAACGGCCCCATCGACGGCTTCACGCTCTCGATTGTACCGGCATTCAGCGAGGACTGCGAGCGGATCGCCAGGGCTTACAATTACAGCAGCTGCCAGGATGTTGCCGTCTTTGTCAAGGGCATGCAGACAGGTCTTTCGGTACACATCGAAGTGCCCGATGATCTGGAGGCAAAGGGCAACAGCATCGCAGAGCAGGTCAAACTGATCATCAACGGCGAAGAGAGCGGCCATCTCACATGGAGCTCGAAAGACACGCTTTGGTTCCAGGCACTGGATTCGCTGACGGTGACAGACGGCACTTTGCAGCTGCAATACCCCGACTACAAGGTTGCAGGCGTCAATGCAGTCGTCGGTGAAACGGTTACGCTGGAGGATCTGTTTACAAGCAGCAATGCACAGCTTGAGGTCACGATGACCGGCATCCACTCCACCTATGATGTGAACGATTTCTTTGAATACGATCTCGATGCAGGCACATTCACGCCCATCAAGGCGCACCAGACCGCAACATTTTATGTTGATTATGTTCTGACGGCGCAGACAGGCGGCAGCGGCACTCCTGAGTACCGGCACGAAGGCTCTGTCACGATCGACGGAATCTATGAAACCGCAGCCGATGCGCCCGAGATCACGGAGCCTGCCGTCAAGCAGATCGGCATCACGGCGCTGCATCCCGACGGCAGCAAGGCGTATTCCGGCGAATATCCGTATACGGCATACATGAGCGTGCCCGAGGTTGCGGACGCACTGTTCTGCGGCATCTATGACGATACCGATACGATCCTGAAATACAGCAAAAATGCGCTGGAATACGGCGCAGGCAGAATTCAGACAACGCTCCAGGACGGCGGACAGTATACGCTGAAAACCGTTCCGGCAGACAGCATGCAGGTTTGCCCGGGCGCGGCGGAGGTCTATGCCTTTGTCGAAGCGCCGGACGGCAGCGATGTCCCGGGCATCAGCATTTCCGTGGACGGTGTTCACTATGTCAGCTCTGCGCGCCTGACAGGTCTCACGCCGGACACCGATTATACGCTGTATTACCGCCAGGGCTTTGACGGCACGGTCTACGCAAAGACATTCCGCACCGCAAAGCAGGATTACGGCGTCTATCTCGGCAGAACGGCTGTCACGGACAGCAATCTCGGCTCCCTTGACAGGGACGGCTGGCATTATGATCCCGAGACGCACACCCTGACACTCAAGGATTACAATCTGCGCTCTTTCGGCGCCGTGTCGTGGATCGAGCCCTTTGACCAATGGAAGATGAACTATAATTCCGTGATCGTTTCCAGACAGGATCTGAATCTGGTTCTGATCGGAGAGAACACCCTGGAAACGCCCGCTGCCGAAGGAAACTATTCTGCGGTCTACGCAGAAAACGGCGTGACAATCTCCGGCAATGGCAATCTGACGCTCCGCGGCTGCAGCGAAGGTCTGGAAAGTCGGAGCGGCGATATTTACCTGAAGGGAACAGGAACGCTGACATTTGAGAATGTCATAACCGGCTTTGATGCCTGGGCAAGCGGCAAGGTGTTCTATGAAAACGGTACCGTTGCATACAACGGCATCCGCAACACCTATCCGACCGACGGTTCACAGTATCTGAGCGGACAGCTGATCCGGCACAAGGATGTTGACCGCCTTGATTTCACAAACAAAACGCACAGCCTGAAAATCACGGTCGGTGATGTCAACGGGAACACGATGGATGTTTCGGAGGATGAGCTCCGCGAGCAGATCAAGGCAAATTACAACGCGACAATCGGATATGAAAAAGTGCATGTGACCATCAAGCCGATTCACACCGATACGGAGAAGATCATTTCGGAAGAGTATCTGAAATCCGGCTCCTGTGAGGAGGGTGCAGAGTATTACTTTGCATGTGAATGCGGCCATATCAGCAATTATACATATACCGTTGAGGCGCACGAACACAAGCTCACGCATCACGCGGCACAGGCGCCGACATGCGCTGCAGCCGGCTGGGAGGCCTACGATGTCTGCGAAGACTGCGGCTATTCGACCTATGAGGAGCTGCCGGCACTGGGTCACGATCTGACCTATCACGAAGCCAAAGCGGCAACCTGCACGGAGCCCGGCAAGGCCGCGCATTATACCTGCGGCAGCTGCGGCGAGGTGTTCGCGGATGAAACCGGCATCATCAAGCTCACGGAAGCAGAGCTGGAAGTGCCGGCACTCGGACATAACCGGATCCAGCATCTCGCAGTGACACCGTCCTGCACGGAGGAAGGCACGATTACCTATTGGGAATGCACACACTGCGGTGAACTGAGCGCGGATGAACTGGGTCTGACGCTGCTCACCCCGGAGGAGCTGACCCTTCCGAAGAACGATCACAGCTGGGGCGCCTGGGAACGCACCAAGGAGCCGACCGCCGACGAAGAAGGCGAGGATACCCGCGTCTGCGCGGTCTGCGGTGAAACGGAGACCAGAGCCGTGGAGACACTTCCCGTGACGACCACATCCGAGACGGCAACAACTTCGGAGACCACGGCAAGCACGTCCGCGACAAAGTCCACGGCGACAACAACAAGCATCTCCGCGACAAAGTCCACGGAAACAACAACAAGCACCTCCGCGACAAAGTCCACGGAAACAACAACAAGCACTTCCGCGACAAAGTCCACGGCGACAACAACAAGCACCTCCGCGACTGAGTCCACGGAGACAACCGCAAGCACCTCCGCGACTGAGTCCACGGAGACAACCGCAAGCACCTCCGCGACTGAGTCCACGGAAACAACCGCAAGCACTTCTGAGACCGAATCGACCGAGACGACCACATCAACCGCCGAGCCTGTCACACCTGTTGAGGGCGACTACAACGGCGACGGCGAGGTTACGATCGCAGATGCGGTCATGCTCGCACGGATCATCTCAGAGGATGACACACTGACAGAGGAAGAAATCGCCGTCATTCTGGCAGCGAAGCCTGATACGGATGAAGACGGGATGCTCACGCTCCTGGATCTTCGTGCGATGGTGAAGAAGCTGGAAGCTGATGACAGCACCACAGACTGACAGAAAGCGAGGAGCGTCCCGGCAGGGGCGCTCCTTTCTGTATCCGGTTCAGTTTCATGCGGATTCCCGCTTGCAGCAGGTGATTATGAGCCGACGAGCATTTTATAGGTCACGCCGTATTTCTCGGCAATATCCTTTGCGTAGGATGAGCCCTCCGGCGGCGCCTGTGCCAGCCGGAAGGAGCGCTTGCCGCCGTCGGTCTGCATGATCAGCGAGGCAGCGCCCGCGCCGGTGCTCTCCCGGGTGAATGCGCCGGCATCTGCGCCCAGCTTGTGCATATGGGTATTGTAGATCGTCCGCACACCTTTGGTCATGAGCGCTTTTACGGCATACTTTGCGATGTAATAGCCTTCCTCA
>CAMNAY010000059.1 GCA_946531975.1 uncultured Ruminococcus sp.
GAGCTGCTCCTGTTCTTCCATTTCCGGCACCTTCTTTCTTCTGAGTTCCTTGTATTTGTGTGAATATTGGAGAGAATGCCATAATCGCCGCACGCTTGCAACGATTATGGCGCTCCTTTGGAGATGCGGGACTGTGCCGTCTTTCGCGTCATGGCAGCGGGCGCGGTTTGTGATCGTTCTGATCAGAGCGCGGAAAACACTTCACCGATCTTTGCGTGAAGAACCAGATCCGCCCGCGCGTCCAGCGGCGTCTCGTCCCGGTTTACCAGTGCCAGCGTCTTCCCGCGGAAATAATGAATCAATCCCGCCGCAGGATATACCGCAAGCGATGTCCCGCCAATAATCATCATATCCGCCTCGCGAATGCACCGGACTGCTTCGTCCATCACGTCACTGTCCAGCGCCTCCTCATACAGCACCACATCCGGCTTGATCAGCCCGCCGCAGGCTTCACAGCGCGGCAAGCCCCGGCTCCCGCGGATCACCTCTGCACCGTGAAATTTTCCGCAGTCCATGCAGTAATTCCGCAGGACACTGCCGTGCAGTTCGAGAACTTTTTTGCTGCCCGCTGCCTGATGCAGCCCGTCTATGTTCTGCGTGATGACCGCGTTCAGCTTGCCCGCACGCTCCCATTCCGCCAGCTTCCGGTGCGCCGCATTCGGCTTCGCGTCATGGCTCAGCAGCTTGTCACGGTAGAATTTGTAGAATTCTTCCGTATGCGAAAGGAAAAAGCTGTGGCTCAGAATTGTCTCCGGCGGATAGTCGTATTTCTGGTGATACAGCCCGTCTACGCTGCGGAAATCGGGGATGCCGCTCTCCGTCGAGACCCCTGCCCCGCCGAAGAATACCACCGTCTTCGCCTGTTCGATTGCTTCCCGAAGCTGCTCTGTTGATGCGTTCATAACATACCTCCTCCGGGCAGTGCCCGTTTTCTTTTCCGCTTCCCGATCTGATTTAGAACGGATGCAGCACATTGTTTTTCAGTCTCATATAGAAAAGCATTCGGTGAGGATGATCCCCCCGCGCCGCCTTTCGTTAATCGGCACCGCGCACTGCCTGCCGGAGAGCGAAAACATCGTCCAGATCAATCATTCCGTCGCCGTTGACGTCCGCTGCAGCAATCTGTGCCTGCGACAGCTCAAGCGACGGCTGCTCCGCGGTCACACGCATCAGCAGCACCAGATCTGCCTCCGAACACCGTCCGTCTGCATTCAGGTCTCCGGCTGTCTTCGGCTCCGCTGCCGTACCGTCCGACGGCTGCTCTATATAATTGAAATGATACAGGTCGGCATATTCCGCTGCCGGACAGCCCTCGTATCCGTATACCACCGTGTCCGCAGGGATCTCACAGAACAGCGCCTCCGGAACAAACTGCGACGGTACCGATGTCCCCGGAAGCGTCGGCAGCAGCCGGATCTGCGAAACATCACTGTGCAGCTCATAAACCTCCGCATACCCTGTTGCAGCATTGTACCGGTAAATCACGCCGTTTTCGGCATCGTCCCGCATCGTGTAGCGGTCCGCATCCTGATCCTTCAGCTCAAACTGGAACGAACGGTTCCAGCTCGAAATGTTCGTCGCAGAGCAGAGGAACCAGCAGCGCTCGCCTGCCTTGATGTCAAAGGTCATCTCCCGCTCGTCCGGCGTGAAAATGCGCTCCTGATATACGCCCTGACTGTCATACCGCTGTACGGTCAGCGTGCAGTATGTCTGGAAAATGTCCAGCGTCAGCGTCATATCCGTGCCTGCTGTGTAATAGCAGAGCAGATACTGGCTGTCCGTCATGTCTGTCAGCTGATCCGCCAGTCCGATCTGTACGGGCATCCTGTCGGCATCCTCAACCGCAAACAGATCCTCCGCAATGATATCGTACCGCACATCGCACAGACCGAAATATGCGCCCATGCCGATGTAATTCGCCGTCGCAGTTCCGAGGTTCACATCGTCAACCGTATAGCGCAGACGGTAATCCACGCCTTCCTGCAAGGTGTAATCGCCGTCCCGGAACGTAACCTGCGGCAGCACCCGCTCGCCGGTGTAAAAGCACGGCGCGGAGACTGTCTCGCAGCGGCTGAGCATCCGAAGCTCGGTATCAAGCCGGAAGTGAATCGTTCCCATACGGTCGGTGCCGTTGAATTTGACCATGACATAGCGCGTTTCGCCCGCAGGAACCGTGAAGGTCACCGACTTCGAGCTGTTGCCGTAATCCTGATCGAGCAGCTCTGCCTCCGGTGTGAACGCCCGCAGAACGATATCCGGCACATCCGAGCAGGACAGCGAGTATTCTGTCTCCTCCTCCGCCGTGACGCGGTAGATCGCAAGGCGGTCGTCGTAGGTCACATACACCTCGTGGTCACCGACGGTCAGCTCCGGCGCATCCTCCGGCAGCACCACGACCGTTTCGTAGGTATCCATGCGCATGCCGTAAGAGTAATTCGTCGGGCGCAGCACAAAGCTGGTCGTGCCGAATCCGGTATGGTTGCCCGGATAGGTCACCTTGTAATCGCGGTTCTCCTCCAGCACGGTGCCGTCAGGTGCCGTGACCGTAATCGGCGCCGACGTCGGGCTGCCGGTATACGGCACAGAGCCGATCGTCACTGCTGCATCCTCAAGGCTGTACGGCTTCAGAACCGTAAACCGTGCGGTGCTTTTCTGCTCGGCATACTGCCGGAAACAGACAATGCGGTATTCGCCGTCGGGCAGAAGGTAATCGTTGGTATCGGAAGAAACCTGCCGCATCAGTGTGTAGCCGGACATCACCGAGTCATACTGGTACAGGCGGAACATGAATTTGCCGCCGGACAGCTTCTCATTCAGAATCCGGTAGCGCACCGGATCGTCGCCCGGTTCATTCACGCGGAAGCTGATGATCTCCATGCGCGCATCGTCGCAGGTGAGCTGCACGGGTTCTCCCAGCCCGACCTCTGTAATTTCTGCCGGCAGCGAGCCGTAAACGTAAATATCGCAGATCTTCTCAATCCGTCCGATGTATTTGCCCATGCCGACCACGGTAATCATGCCCTTGCCGGGAACGTCCGTGTAGGTGTGGAAGCGCTGATAGTCAACGCCCTCGGTCAGTGTTTCGCCGTTCAGCGTCACGGTCACTTTCGGGAAATACGGCAGACCGTCAAGGTAAAAGCCGTACAGGACGCCGTCTACCTTCGCATCGCGGAGATCGTACCGCTTCTGCGCGACCATCAGCTGATACTCCGCTGCACTTTCCGCAGAGCAGATGATATAATAGGGCTGACCCGCCTGCAATTCGACCGTATCACAGAAATATGTGCCGGTGACGGAGGAATACGTGTTCTCCGCATAGACGGTATGCGTGCCGTCCGGTGTGTCTGCAACGATGCCGCAGGTTCTTGCCGCCACATAGCGGGAGCCGTTCACATAGCGTCCGAGGCGGTTGTAGGCAAGCTGCTCCTCAGCATAGCCCGCTGCATAGGTCGCGTAATAGTAATACGTGCCGGTCGTCTGCGGGACAAAGAGGAAGACCGCGCGGTCGCTGCTGTCCGAAAGCGACACCGGTACCGGCGTATCCGACGGGATCGAAGCATAGGAGATGCACGCGGTCTCGGCATAACCGGTATAACTGCCGGCGCCGAACACCGCGATGATGCGGTTCTGGTTGTGATTCTGCACCTGAACGGTGTAATCCTTCCCCGCGGTCAGCACAGTGCCGTCCGGTGCGGTCACGGTCACTGCCGGCTGCACGGGCTTGCTGAACTGCTGCGTCTGCGGCATCGAAGCCGTGACCTTGCAGTCTGCAATGTCCTTCTTTGCAGCGGTGTCCTGCGTCAGGCAGAGTTCATACATGCCTGCCCAGCGCGCCGCGATGTCCAGATAATAAGTCTCTCCGGCAGTGAGCTGCACAGCGCATGCCGAGCTGCCGTCCGCAAGGGTGCGTGCTGCGGTGAGCAGTCTGCCTGCGGCATTGGCAAGCTCCGCCTGTACCGGCACTGCGCCCGTCATGCGAAGCGTCCAGCTTCCGGTCTCCGGAACGGTCAGTGCATAGCGGTGCAGCGCTGCATCCGTCAGATACACCGGCGTCTCCGGCGAAAGCATCTGCGGCTGTTCTGTCTCCGCCGTGACCTCAACCGTGATATCGGTCTGTTCGGTCTTTCCGCCGGCATCGGTCATGACACAGCGGTAAACCGTTGTGCCGGCTTTCGAGGAATCTGCATAGTAAACGGCATCCTGTGCGCCTGCGATCGGCGTCTGGCGCTCACCGCTGACCTTGTACCACTGATAGGTCAGACCGACGCCGCCCGCGAGCAGGTACAGCGGAATCTGTGTATGCTGCGCTGCCTTGATCTCCAGCAGATCAACTGCCAGCAGCAGCGGCTCTGCGCAGAGATTGATCTGCGGCATGCCCTCCGGCAGCGTCAGGTCGTCCAGCGTGACAATCCATGTTCCGGCAGGCATCGCGTTCGGTGCGATCTGATTCGCCGCATCCGAAAGCACGACCGATTTGCAGCCGCTCAGACAGTTTGCTTCGAGCGTCTCTGCCTGTTCAAGATAGATCAGCCAGATATCTGCGTCGGTGAATTCACCGGCGGGAACACGCTTGATGCGCGGAAGATTCAGTCCGCCTGCGGATGCACCGCAAAAGCTGCGGGTTTCCAGCGTTTCGAGCGCGTCAAAGGACACGGTCTCATAACGGTCTGAGACCGGGAATCCGTAAAAGGCACTGTTGCCGACCGCAGTCACGCGGCTGTAATCCAGCTCTGCGGTCATCGCGGTGCGGACAGAGCCGACCGCGAGCGAAAACTCACCGAGCTTCGTCACGCCCGGAAGCTGAAGCAAAGACAGTCCGGAGCAGCCGCGGAAGGTATCCTTCGGCAGTGCGGTGATCCGTGCAGGCAGAGAGACGCGCCGGAGCGAGGAATCACCGGAAAATGCCGCAGTACCGAGCGTTTCAAGCGCGGTCAGCCGCAGGTCGCCGCTCCATGCGGTACAGCCGGAAAATGCACGGTCTCCGATTGCAGTGACGCCGGTCCAGCCGCAGTGAAGCGCCGTAAGGCTCGCACAGCCACGGAATGCGCCGTCCCCGAACACGGAAGCATCCGGTGCGGAGACCGTCTTCAGAGAGCCGCAGCCTGCAAAGCAGTCCGCAGGTATCTCTGCTATGCCCGCGGCAGAAAGCTCCGTGAGCGATGCACAGCCGCTGAATGCGCCTGCACCCAGCTCTGTGAGCGGATCGCTGAGCGTGACCGTCCGCAGAGCGGCATCGTCTGCAAATGCGCGTTCACCGACGGCGGAAGCATGGGCTGCCGTCACGGTTTCCAGTGCGGCACAGTCCGCAAATGCCTCTTTGCCGATTTCTGTGACCGTATCCGGCAGCGTCACATTCTGAATGAAGTGATTGCCGGCGAAGGCGCCCTCTGCGATTGCCGTGACCGGCTTGCCGTCGGGTGCTGCGGGAAGCTGCACGGTGCTGCGCACGCCGGTATAGCGGCGAACGGTTCCGTCCGCGATGTCCCATGCATCCGCGGTGTCGAGTCCGCCGATCATGTAGACCGCTTCGGCAGGCACACTGTCCGCATAGCCCGCACGAACCGTCACGGCGCGCACATAAGCGGTCTCCGTAATCACGAGCGGCTCAGTATAGCGGGTGCCGTTTTCCGCAGAAGGCACAGTGCCGTCCGTTGTATAATAAATCTCGGAATCGGGGGTCAGGGAGCTGAGCGAGACCGTCTGCGGCTGTCCGAAATTACCCGATTTTCTGGAAAATTCCGGCGCATAGCAGATGCCGTCATCCCACTGAAAATCCTTCAGGGAGACAAGCCCCCAGCCGAACTCCTCATCAAAGCCGGCTTTGCCCAGATCGACCGCATTCCGACGCAGAAGCGCCTCCGCTCTCGCCGGCGTCAGATCGGTCTCATAGCTCTTGAGCAGCGCACAGCACGCCGTCACATGCGGCGTTGCCATGCTCGTACCGTTCTTTGCCTCTGTCTTTTCGGCATTTCCCAGCACATAGCTGACGATGCCGACGCCCGGTGCCATGACGTCAACCAGATCGCCGCGGTTGGAGAATGCGGCACGACTGAGACCGGTATCGACGGCGCCGACGGTGATGCAGCTGTCGATGCCGCCGGGATAATAATACTCGGCAAGGTCGCCGTTATTGCCCGCAGCCGCACAGCAGATGATGCCGTGGGAATCCGCAATCGTCATGGCTTCGACCTCAAGCGGGCTGACGCCCAGTCCGCCGAAGCTCATGTTCAGGATATCGGCGCCCTGCTCCAGCGCGAACATCAGTCCCAGATAAATCTGTTCATCCGATGCCGAGCCGTCCACATCAAACACCTTCACAGGCAGAATCTTGACATTCGGGGGCGTCAGCTCGCAGATCGTGCCGCTGACATGCGTTCCGTGATACAGGTCGTCATTGGTCGTGTCATCGCCGGAATCGGACACGTTGATGCCCCCGTCAATCACACGGTCACGGAAAATCGAAGGTGCGGGGTTCAGTCCGGTGTCGATCACCGCGACCACAACCTCCGGCAGCACCTCGGCATTCAGATAAGTCTCTGCGAAATCCGCCGTGCCGATCAGATCCGCGCCCCATGTGTTGTACGCGCCGGTATCCAGTCCGGTCAGATCCGCCTCCGATGCCTGCGTATCCAGCACAATGCGGCGGGAGGGCTGCACATACTGCACAGCAGGGTCCGCCTGATAGCTCTGATAGGCTGCATATGCCGCGGCACTGTCCGCGTATTGCAGAATGTGCAGGTCATTCCAGCCCTCGACCGCACGGACTGCGCCGTGCCTGTCGATGCTGCCCGCTGCCTTGACAATCAGACGCGCAGTCTGGAATTCGTTGGTGATGACCTGAAGGCCGCCGCGCTGCTCGGTGTGATATCCGTAATTCTCTCCTTCGCGGTCAAAGCTGACATAGCGGCTGCCCGACTGCACGGACATTCCGCCGGACGCTGCCGGACTGCCCGTATCAAGTGCCAGTCTGCCGTTGCAGACGGAAAGCCCGCAGACCTCGGTCTTTGCCGCGCCGCCGTCCTGCGAGAGCGTGCCGTTTGCCGGATCGTATACGATCTCCTGAAAGAGATCCTTGTCTGCATCCGCGCTGACCGTCTCCTGCACCAGCGCCGCAAAGGTCTCGAAACTGACAGCGCTGTGCTGCGCTGCTGCATGCGCAGGCAGCGCCGGAAGCGCACCCGCCGTCAGCTGGCAAAGCACCGAAAGGCTCAGCGCCGCGCCGATGATTCGTTGTTTCATCAGAAATCCCCTCTTTTTTCTGCTTGATGTGTCCCGCACGGAACACATGCGTTATTTGAGCTGCTTCAGGAACCGGATCTGCTCCCGTTCCTCCCCGAATCCCATGCTCCGGTAAAACCGGTGAACTTCCGTTCTGGTGCTTCCGGAATTCAGCCGCAGGTAGAAAATTCCGTTTTCCTTCGCCCATGACTCCACGGCTTCAAGCAGCTGCTTGCCGATTCCCTGTCTGCGCGACCGGTCGGACACCGCCAGCCCCAGAATATTCACCCTGTCCGGCTGATACAGCAGCGTGTATTTTTCGGCATGGACAAACCCGACAACCAGACCGTCTTCTTCCGCGACAAACACACGGGCACGGTCCGGCTTCAGTCCGGAGAGCCGCTGCGCAACAAACTGCGCATTGCAGGGATAACCGAGTTCTTCCGTGCAGATCGCACTGATCGCTCTGCTGTCACGTATTTCCGCTTTCCGTATCATGATAGATTCCCTCACTTTCCTTAATCTGCCGGACCGGAAGCTGCGCGTCTGCGCCCCAGCTTCTGATCCGCTCCTTCATTTCATCGACTGCGAGAATGCCGTTCGCAAAGCCCTTGCGCACCAGCTCCGCAGGTACATATTCGTCATATTTCTCAAACAGCGGGATCTCGTCCGGATAGACCAGATCAAGCGGATCAAAATCCTGCTCCGCCTCCTCGCGCACGATCTCGAAGAATTCCTGCTTCGAGACCTTCATCTTGAACACGATGAAGTACGGGCGCGAGGGCGTCAGTCCCGAAAGCCGCAGCTTCTGCGTGCATTTCACCTTCAGGAAGCGCTCCATTGCCAGAAACGCATAGCTTCCGAGCCACGGAAACAGCGCCCACATCTCCCCGCCCAGACAGATCAGCGGGTCGGTCGTCACACCCGCATTCCGCGCCGTATGCCGCGCCAGATCGAGCCGTGCAACCGCGTTTTTCATCAGGTACGGGTAGGATTTGTCCTCGCAGAGCACCTGCTTCATGCGTTCGAGTATTTTTGTGTTGATATCACCGGGGCAGTCGCCGAAATAGGCCGGCACCTTGCCCTTGACCATTGTTGCATAGACGATATGCCGCTCGAAATCGACCTCATCGACTGTCCAGACATGGCCTGCAATCGCGATTTTCTCGCCTGCGGGCGGCGGCTGGACAATCGTGCCGATCTCCTGCGATTCGCTCCGGACGGTAAATTCCTCGCTGTCCTGAAAAACCGCGTAGAACTTGTAGTTGTTGATGACGCGCTCGCCCGCAAGCCCGGCGATCAGGCCGCCGCACTCGGTGCGCTGGATGTGCTCGGTGCTGATGAGATGCCGCAGCAGAATGCGGTAATCGTCCTGCGTGATGCGGTGGAACGGGCAGAGCTTCAGCACGCGCCCCGCAAGCTGCGCAGGCGTCATTTCGCCGTTTGCCGCGAGCGTGCTCATCGTCTGATGATACAGCAGGCTGAACGGCAGGCGGTCCAGACGCGGCGGCTCGACCCAGTGCTCCTCCGCATAAAGCTGCACCAGCGCAATGCCCTGAAGCAGCTTCCACGGCACGGTCGAGGGGAGCATCGCTCTGGCTTCCGGCTCCTCCTCCCGCATCACAAACCACATCTCCGGCGGAAGTCCGCGCCTTCCGGTGCGTCCCATGCGCTGCAAAAACGAGGATAC
>CAMNAY010000060.1 GCA_946531975.1 uncultured Ruminococcus sp.
GACGCGATCGAGGGCGATTATTTCATCCGCTTCATGAGCTCGCACCCGAAGGACGCAACGCCGGAGCTGATCGACACGATGCTGGAATCGCAGCACATCGAGCATCATCTGCATCTGCCGGTGCAGTGCGGCAGCAACCGCGTGCTGAAGGAGATGAACCGGAATTATACCGTGGAGAAGTATCTGGAGCTGATCGACTACACCCGTGCCAAGGCACCGGATTTCGGCTTTTCCAGCGATCTGATCGTCGGATTCCCGACGGAGACAGACGACGATTTTCAGGGCACAATGGATATCATCGAGTATGTGAAATACGACAACCTGTATACATTTATTTACAGCCCGCGCAGCGGAACAAAGGCAGCTCAGATGCCGTTTGTATCGACGCAGGAGCAGATTGCGGCACGGATGAGCCGGCTGCTTCAGCGGCAGCGCGAGATTTCCGAGGAGTTCAATGCGCGGTTTCTGAACAAGACCGTGCGGTTCCTCGCGGAGAAGCACGACCCTGAGACCGGTCTGCTGCTGGGCAAGACCCGTGAGGGGCTTGTGCTGGAAGCACCGGGCAGTCCGTCCGATGTCGGCAGACTGCTGCATGTCCGTGTCACAGGCGTGAAAAACTGGGCGTTGTCGGGAGAGCTTTGCCCGCGGTGACCCGCTGAAAGCTCTGACCCGATGCACATATTATATCTGATTCAGACCAGAAACGGAAAGTGAGGGATCTATGATGAGCGAACAGGAAACCGTAAAAACGATTGCCGTCAAGGCTTCGGAGATTCTGGAACAGGTCTTCGGGCTGGAGGGGGCGCTGCCGGATGAGGACGCACTGAACGAGCTGCTGCGGACGCGGAAATTCGCGCCGATGCGGGTCGCGGTGAATGAGCAGACCGACTTCCTTGCAGATGACATGGAGGGATTTCTGAAATTTGTCCGTGTGAACAGCATCAAGTCCGTGCTGTACAGCTACCGGTATTATACGGAGAAGGACATTGATCAGGAATTCAGCCTCTCCGATGCGGAGAAAAAGTTTTTCTCGAAGCATATGGCAGAGCCGGAGATCATCTATGATGAGAACGGCGAACCGATGTATCCGGATTCCGTTCCGACGGGTCCCTATGAGGAGTCAGATTTCGTGTACTATCTGAATTATATCAAGTACATGAAGCTGGCGCTCGACCTTACCATGCCGCGGGAGCTTTGGCTCTATGCGCTCTGGCAGGGCAAGACGGTCGCCTGTCACCTGACTGATGAATGGCTCACCCGCCTCAGTCTCCCGAATGCACAGTCCATCAAGGAGACCTGCGTGAGCTTCCGCAATTACAGCGGATACCGCGAGGGCGGCATTCAGTTTATTTTTGAGTATGATGTTTATTCCGGCGATGACGAAGCTCAGGCGCAGACCGATGCGGAAGCACCGGCAGAGCCGTCTGCGGAGTAACCGTACATATCCCGCGGCATTGCCGCAATTTTAATAAAGCAAAAGGAGAAATGAACCCATGGCAGATTTGATGGAAATGGCAAAGCAGCTCGGCAGGGAGCTTCAGAAGGATGAACGCTATATCGCGTTCCGCAAGGCAGAGGAAGAAAACGACAAGGATGAGGCCCTTCAGAATCTGATCGGTGAATTCAACCTGAAGCGGCTGGATCTGGGCAATGAGGAGGACAAGGCGGAGCACGACGAGGAGCGCGTGAAGAAGCTCGGCGAGGAGGTGCGTGAGCTGTATTCGCAGATCATGGCGAATCCGAACATGGCAGCCTATCAGGGTGCGCGTGCGCAGTTCGAGCAGATGCTCGACAGCATCAACCGCGTCATCGCGATCAGCGCTGCGGGTCAGGATCCCGATACCTTTGATCCGAATGCCTTTTCCGGCGGATGCAGCGGAGACTGCTCCGGCTGCACGGGCTGCCACTGATGAGCATTTCACTGGACCGCTCGAAACTCTCCCCGATGATGCAGCAGTATCTCGCGGTCAAGGATGCTTCGGGGGATGCGATCGTCTTTTTCCGGCTCGGTGACTTCTATGAGATGTTTTTTGACGATGCGATTCTTGTCTCGAAGCTGCTGGAGCTGACGCTCACCGGACGCGACTGCGGTCTGCCGACACGGGCGCCGATGTGCGGCGTGCCGTATCATTCGGCAGAACAGTATCTCAAAAAGCTCGTGAATCTCGGCTACCGTGTCGCGATCTGCGAGCAGATGGAGGATCCTGCGCTCGCCAAGGGTCTGGTCGAGCGCGGGGTCATCCGCGTGGTGACGCCCGGCACGCTGATCGAATCCAGTATGCTGGACGAATCCAACTGCAACTACCTCGCGGCAGTCTGGTGCGAGGGAGAGACCGTCGCATTCTGTGCTGCGGATATCTCCACAGGCGCCGTGAATCTGCATAAAGCAGAGGGCAAGTCCCGCACGGATGAGCTGCTCAGCCTGCTCGACCGGTATCACCCCTCCGAGCTGCTGATTACGAAAGAGTTTCTGGATTACAAGCCGGTCGCGGATTTCCTGAAAACGCGCACGAACTGCATGGTCACGCTGCGCGAGGACTTCTGCTTTTCGCCGGAGCAGCAGCGGGAGACCGTGCTGAAACAGTGCGCAGGGGAATCCTTCGCGGCACTGGGACTCTCGGAGAACGGCGCCGATGCCAAGGTGATCTGCGGCCTGTTTCAGTATATTGCGGAGACGCAGCGCGCACTGGTCGGACGGTTCACGGATATCACGATCCACGGCAAGGACGGCGTCATGGGGCTGGATTCCAGCGCGAGACGCAATCTTGAACTGACAGAGACCCTGCGGACGCATGAGAAAAAAGGCTCGCTGCTCGGTGTGCTGGATCATACCGAGACTTCGATGGGCAGACGGATGCTCCGCACATGGATGGAGCAGCCGCTCACACAGCCGGTGCGGATCATGGACAGACTGAATGCAGTCGAGCTGCTGACGAAGAACAGCGTCGCGATGTCGGAGCTGCGCGGGCTGCTGGACAAGGTGTTTGACTTAGAGCGCCTGATGTCCCGCGTCATGTTCAAGAAGGCGACCCCGCGTGACCTGAAGTCTCTCTCGCAGACCGCGCTGCAATTACCGGCGGTCAAGGAGCAGCTTCAGGCGCTGACGCAGTCCAAGCTGCTGACGAAGCTGGAAGGGGAGATTTCCCCGCTGAATGAGATCTCCGACCTGATTGAGCGGGCACTGGTCGATGAACCGCCTGTGCAGGTCAAGGACGGCGGCGTCATCCGCGACGGATTCCATGAGGAGCTCGATACCCTGCGCCACGCAATGAACCACGGCACCGACCTCATCGCGGAGATCGAGAACCGCGAGCGGGAGCGCACCGGCATCAAGAACCTCAAAACCGGCTATAACCGCGTGTTCGGCTATTATCTGGAGGTGTCGCGCTCCTATTATGAGCAGGTGCCGCCGGAATGGATCCGCAAGCAGACACTGACAAACTGCGAGCGGTACATCACGCAGGAGCTGCGCGATGCCGAGAACACGATTGTCGGCGCAAAGGACAAGGCGCTGGCACTTGAAGGCGAGATCTTCACGGAGCTGCGTGATTTTGTCGCACAGCAGCTCAAAACGGTGCAGGAGACCGCGGCAGCCGTTGCACAGGTCGATGTCCTGTGTGCCTTTGCGCTCGCTGCGATTGAAAACGAATACTGCAAGCCGGAGATCGCCGTAGACGGCAGAATTGAGATTCATGACGGGCGGCATCCGGTCGTCGAGCAGATGCTGACCGATTCGGTCTTTGTGCCGAATGATGTGCTGCTCGATCAGAAGGCGAACCGCCTTGCGATCATCACCGGCCCGAACATGAGCGGTAAATCGACCTACATGCGGCAGACGGCACTGATCGTGCTGATGGCGCAGATGGGCTGCTTTGTTCCGGCATCCTACGCGAAAATTTCCGTGGTCGATCAGATCTTCACGCGCGTGGGCGCATCGGATGACCTCACGGCAGGGGAATCGACCTTCATGGTCGAGATGCACGAGGTCTCGACGATCCTGAAGCGTGCGACTGCGAACAGCCTTGTCATTCTCGACGAGGTCGGACGCGGCACCTCGACCTTTGACGGCATCAGCATTGCGCGGGCAGTCGCGGAGTTCATCTCCGGCAAAAAGATCGGCTGCAAGACGCTTTTTGCAACGCATTACCACGAGCTGACGATGCTTGAGGGGCAGTGCGACGGCGTGCGCAACCTCAGCATTGCGGTCAAGAAGCACGGCGATACGATCCGCTTCCTGCGTAAGATTGTCGAGGGCGCGGCTGACGACAGCTACGGCATCGAGGTCGCGAAGCTCGCAGGACTTCCGGCACAGGTCACGAACCGCGCAAGGGCGCTGCTGACCGAAATGGAGGCGCAGTCCAAGGCGGAGAAGGAATCCTATGCGGCAAAGCTTGCGGCGGAATCACAGGGGCAGATGAGCTTTTCTGCGGATGCCGATGCACAGGTGATCGCACGGCTCTCCAAGACGCATGTCGGGGAGCTGTCCGATGCGGAATGCCGCGAGCTGCTGCTCGACCTGACGGCGATGCTGCACTGACCCCGCCGCAGAATATCTCCCGATTTTCCAATCAACACAGCACTGCGTATGCAAACGAACCTTCGGAGATTTGCTATGAAAGATTTACAATGTGTCCTCAGCGGGATGCTCTGGCTGCTCGGACCGCCGCTGCTGATGATCCTCCGGCACAAAAAGACCGGCGCACGGTTTTATCCGGCGATCATCGCGTTTCCGGTCTGCATTCCGGTGTTCTTTCTCGGCGGCGCAATCCGCTCGGTGTTCAGTACAGAGGATTTTGCCGGATATTACATCCGGCAGGGCATACTGTACGGCATTCTGGAGGAGGGCGCGAAATTTCTGGTTCTGCGTTTTCACCTGACAAATTATGACAGCCGGAAGGACGCGGTGAGCTACGGCATCGGACACGCAGCCTTTGAGGCATTCGGCTCCGGCATGACCTGTCTGGGGCTGACCGGCACAGGCCGTGCGGCACCGGATCTTCTTCTGCACACGGTCTGGGCGGTTCCGGCGCATATCGCATGGACAGTCTCGCTGACGGTGCTGATCTTTTACGGCATCTATACAGACAAATGGAAACGGCTCCTGCCGATTGCGATGCTGCTGCATGCAGCCGGGAATATGGTTCAGGGGATCTTCATGGAGTCCGCGGCGACTGTCATTTATATCCTGCTGACCGCGGGGCAGTGCTTCGCGGCATACCGCTGCTGGCAGACAATGGGGCAGTGGGAGCCTGCGGCATGGAATGCCGATTTTAATACAGACGAATAAACTGAACGGAGGTGCAATATGCACAGAGCAATGATCGCGTTCATCGTCACCCTGCTGCTGAACGCAGCGATTTTCGGAGGGGCGGCGGCATATTTTCGCGGCGGAAAAAAGGAAGACCCGGATGAAAAGCCGACCAACAGCCGCATCATCGGAGAAAAGAGCTGGCGGCTGAATGTCATCTGCTTTCTGGTGCTGGACTGCATTCTGATGATGATTGCGGCGGCGCTGACGAGAGGTCTGGCGTCAATGATCGTCCTGACGCCGCTGATCTGGGTGCTGTGCGGCTTTCTGGTGCTGCGGTTCATTGCACCGACGGTCAATGCCAAGGTCAAGAACGATCATTACCGCAAAAAATAAGAAACTGCATTCTGCATATACTTGTTTAGAAAGATGAGGCGATCAAGTGCCTGAAATTCATGTGCTCCCGAAGGATATTGCCGAACTGATCGCGGCAGGCGAGGTCATCGAACGCCCTGCCTCCGTGCTGAAGGAGCTGACCGAAAACGCGATTGACGCGGGCGCAAAGCGTATTACCGCAGAGCTGAAGCGCGGCGGCGTGCTGTACCTGCGCGTGACCGACGACGGCTGCGGCATTGCGCCCGAACAGGTGCGGACGGCATTCCTGCGCCATGCGACCAGCAAAATACAGACTGCGGAGGATCTCGAATCCATCTTCACCCTCGGCTTCCGCGGCGAAGCACTCGCTTCGATCTGCGCGGTTGCAAGGACGGAGGTGCTGACACGGCAGCAGGGCGCAGAGCTCGGCGTTCACTATGTCATGGAGGGCGGCGAGGAGGTCTCGTATGAGCAGAGCGGCTGCCCGGAGGGTACGACCGTGATCGTCCGTGACCTGTTCTTCAACGTCCCTGTCCGTGCGGGATTTCTGAAAAAGGACACCGCAGAGGGCAATGCAGCGGCAAATATCTTTCAGAAAATCGCGCTGTCTCATCCGGAGATCTCATTCCGGCTGATCCGCGAAAACAAAACGGAGTTCGTGACACCCGGCGACGGCAAGCTGTTCTCGGCAGTCTATGCAATCTTCGGCAAGGACTTTGCCCGCGATCTGCTGGCGGTCGAGTATGCCGAACAGAATGAGAACGGCATCACCGTAGACGGCTATATTCTGAAACCGCTGTATGCGCGCCCGAACCGCTCGCATCAGCTGTTCTTTGTCAACGGACGCTCGGTGCGTTCGTTTACGCTGATTTCCGCGATTGAGGAAGCGTATAAGACCCTCATCATGACCGGCAAATATCCCGCCTGTGTGCTGCGGATTCAGGTCTCGCCGCGCATCGTCGATGTCAATATGCATCCGACCAAGGCAGAGGTGCGCTTCTCCGATGAGCGGCGGGTGTATCAGGCAGTGTACATGGCAGTGCTGAGTGCCTTGGAGCAGAATCATCTTGTGTACGAATTCCGTCTGCCGCAGAATGTGCAGATGCAGAACGCTCAGGTGCAAACTGCTCAGGTGCAAGCGGCGCAGGCACAGCAGTCTGCTCCGGTGCGGGCAAATCTCACGCCCCCGCAGCAGGGATCTGCTCCGCAGCCCGCGGCAGATTCACAGGCGGCACAGGCTCAGATCCGGAAGGCGCAGATGTTCTCGCAGGTCTATACGCCGCAGAAGCCGAAGACCGACTGGTTTGCACCGCTGCCCGGACAGGACAGCAATACGCCCGCACCGCTCTTTCAGAAGCAGGAGCCGGTGAATTCCGCCGCACCTGTACCGCAGCCGCAGCAGGAAGCCCCTGTGCCGCAGCGGACTCCTGTCATTCCGGAGGCACTCCGGGCATTTCCGGCACTGACTGCCCAGCCGAAGACTCCGGTCAGTCCGCCGCCTGCCGCACCGACACCGGAGCAGGAGCTGCCGGATGATCCGGCGGCGCGCAACGCTGCGATCTCTGCGATTCAGCGCGAGAAAATTCAGGTTGTCGGAGAGCTGTTCGACCTGTATGTTCTGGCACAGGCGGGCGAGCAGTTCGTGATGATCGACAAGCACGCCGCACACGAGCGGATTCTCTTTGAGCGGTTCCGCACGCGGGAGTGCCGTGACCGGCAGTCCTTGCTGACGCCGGTGCGCGTGCTGCTGACCGCAGATGAGGTGACTGCGCTGCAGGAGCAGGCAGAAGCGCTGGAGGGCTGCGGCTTTACCTTCGATTTCAGCGAGGCACCGGTGGTGCAGATGACCGGCGTTCCGCTTTCCTGTGCGGAGCTGGACCTCGATCAGATTGCGTCCGATCTCGCTGCAAACTGCGCAAAGCATCACGCACAGCCCGATCTGCATCTGCTGGACGATATGTTCCATGATCTCGCCTGCAAAGCCGCGATCAAGGCGGGCACACATAATACACTGGAGGAATTGCAGTCTCTGGCGGTGCAGGTCTGGACGGATGAACAGATCCGTCACTGCCCGCACGGCAGACCTGTGATGTTCCTGATGTCCAGATATCAGATTGAAAAACAGTTCAAGCGCATTCAGGATTAAAGCGTTCGGGAGGGATTATTCATGAATCACGAGTTATTTTCCGATGACTTTACACCGATCGGGACAGACCGGCTGCTGATCCGGCGGTTTCTGCCGTCTGACGGTGCGGATCTGGCAGAGATCCTGACGGATCCGAAGGTCGTACACTTTGAGCCGTATGATGTGTTCACACCGGAGCAGGCTGTGCATGAAGCGGAAAACTTCGCGCAGAGCAGCTGCTTTTATGCGGTTGAACTGCGGGAGGAGCGGAAGGTCATCGGCAAGCTGTATTTCCAGCATATCGGAAACTTCGGTACATATGAGCTTGGCTATACCTTCCACGGTGCCTATCAGGGCATGGGCTATGCGAAGGAGGCTGCCGCCGCGCTGATCCGCAGCGCCTTTGAGAGCGGCAAGGTCCGGCGCATCATCGCCTATTCCGATGAAGCGAATACCCGTTCGTGGAATCTGCTGGAGCATCTCGGCTTCCAGCGCGAGGGCGAACTGCGCGAGTATACCTACAAATTCCTCGATGAAGACGGTCAGCCGCTCTGGCAGAATATGCTGATTTATGCGATGCTGGCGTCCGATGCCGCGTCCGGACAGTGACCGGCGCTGCTCTTTCATCCTCAGGATCCTATATTCCAAACGAAACGGAGAAATCAGCCATGACTGAACGGGAAAAGGCGGCGGCAGGCTATCTGTACGACGCGAATTATGACAAAGAGCTTGCGGATCTGCGCGCCAGATGCATGAATCTCTGCTGGGACTACAATGCACTGCGCCCGACCGAGACCGAACAGCAGCATGCCCTGCTGAAGCAGATTCTCGGCGGCATGGGCACCGGCTGCACAATCCTTGCGCCGTTTCGCTGCGACTACGGCTACAACGTGACAATCGGCAAGAACTTCTTTGCAAATTACAACTGCATCATCCTCGACGGCGCAAAGGTGACCTTCGGGGACAATGTATTCATCGCGCCGAACTGCGTCTTCACGACGGCGGGGCATGCGCTCGACGAGGAGCAGCGCAACCGCGGTCTGGAGATCGCACTGCCGATTACCGTCGGAAACAGCGTGTGGTTCGGGGCAAATGT
>CAMNAY010000061.1 GCA_946531975.1 uncultured Ruminococcus sp.
AATTGATCGTGATGTGGCGGCTCAGGAAACTCACAGCCGCAGGCATCGGACATATCATGACCGCCGTGGTGCATCGGAGGCGGTACTGCGCCGCCCATTGCAGCGTAGAGGTCGCGTCCTCTGGTGTTGTAGCGGTCCCGTTCGCGGTCGATCTGCTTGTCCAGCAGCTTCAGGAACTCCCGCGGATGCTTGATGCAGCGCACTTCCTTCTGCGGTGTATCCGTATCGCGGACGTAGATGATGACCGTTCCGCAGCCGATGATCCGCTGCCAGAACGGGAGCACAAGCTTCTTATCCGTCACCTTGTACAGATCCAGCTCATCCTCCGCCAGACTCAGCAAGCCTGAGCGTGTGACAAATTTCGTTTCCGTCAGGAAATAGGTCGTAAAGCTCCATGGAAGTCCGAAGATGGTCCGTTTCCGGTCTCTCCAGATGTACTCAAACGCATTTTTTTTGCTCATGTCAAACGCTCCTTTCACGGGGATTGCCCGCTTTCTATCGTTCCCTTACGGGTTCTCAGAGACTGATGACAGTGGTGCCTCCTGCCTCTGCTTTCACCTTGCGGTTCGTGCCGGCGACACAGATCGTAAATTTCCGGTCGGTCGGCGGATATGTGACGGTGATCCGGCTGTCCTCCCGCTTTGCGGTGATCGTCAGCTCTTTGCCGCCCTCTGCGCGGTACAGATCGCAGGATGCGGTATGTCCGTCGCCGAGTCCGCAGATCAGAACCTCGGCATTCGCGAGGTAATCATAGCAGACATCGGTCTTGAAATCGCCCATGACGATGATCGAATCCGGTCTGACATACACCGGCATTTCGAGGTAGCTGCACTTGCGGCGGAACCACTTTCCGCCCTGTGTCAGCGGGGCATCTGCCTTTCCGAGCAGATCAAACCACTCGCCCTGCGGCAGATAGAACTCCGCGATGCCGCTCTCGTCAAAGACCGGCGCACAGAGAATGCTCTCACCGAGCATATACTGTCTGTCCAGCGTCAGACACGCCGGATCGTCGGCATAGTCGATTACCATAGCGCGCATCATCGGGATGCCTGTCTCGTGCGTGTGATTCGCCTGCGCCCAGAGGTACGGCATCAGTCTGCCCTTGAGGTTTGTGAAATGCCGCAGCACTGCGCATGCATTCTCCGGGTAATCCGGGTCGTCCTCCTCATAAGCCCACGGCACTCTGTAAGAGGTCGAACCGTGCAGACGGGAGTGCGTGCTCATCAGACCGAACGCAACCCAGCGCTTGTACACATCCGCCGAAGCGGTCTGCTCAAAGCCGCCGATGTCGTGGCTGAAGAACCCAAAGCCCGATGCGCAGAGAGACAGTCCGCCGCGCAGAGTCTCCGCCATTGCGGAATACTCCGCGGAGCAGTCGCCGCCCCAGTGTACGGGGAATTTCTGTCCGCCTGCCGTCGCACTGCGCGCAAACAGCACTGCCTTGTCCTTGCCGACGCATTCCTCCAGCGCTTCAAAGACGACCTTATTATACAGGTATGTGTAGTAATTATGCATCGCAGCGGGATCGGAGCCGTCATGATAGACAACACCCTGCGCCGGAATGCGCTCACCGAAATCGGTCTTGATCGCATCGACGCCCTCGGCACACAGCTTGCGGATGCCGTCGGCAAACCACCTGCATGCATCGGGATTCGTGAAATCGACGATTGCCATGCCCGGCTGCCACATGTCCGTCTGGAACACGCCGCCGTCCGCGGTATGAATGAAGTAGCCCTTTTCAACACCCTCGTCAAAAAGTGCCGACTGCTGTGCGATATACGGGTTGATCCAGACGCAGATGCCGACATTGTGCTCCTGCTTGATGCGTGAAAGCATGCCCTTGGGGTCAGGGAACATCTCCTTGTCCCACTCAAACGATGTCCAGGTAAATGCCTTCATCCAGAAGCAGTCGAAATGGAACATCTGAAGCGGAATCTTCCGCTCAGCCATGCCGCTGAGGAAGCCCTTGACCGTATTCTCGTCATAATCCGTCGTGAACGAGGTCGAGAGCCACAGACCCAGCGATTTCGCCGGCGTCAGTGCCGGACGTCCGGTCAGTGCGGTGTAATTGGAAAGCACCTGCGCGCAGTTTGCGCCGCCGATGATAAAATATTCCAGCGATTCGCCCGGAACGGTCATGCTGACCTTCGAGACGGTATCGGATGCGACCTCATAGCTGACCGCGCCGGTCTGGTTCGCAAAGACGCCGTAGCCGCGGGAGCTGAGATAGAACGGGATGCACTTATAGCTCTGATCGGAGCAGGTGCCGCCGTCGGAATTCCATGTCTGAACGGTCTGACCGTTCTTCACAAACGGCGTGAATTTCTCACCGAAGCCGTAGATATATTCTCCCACGGAAAGGCTGAGCTGCTCGCGCACAAACGCTCTTTTTGCGGGCGCGGGGATGCTCCAGAACGTGTCGTCAAGTGTCTCGCGGGCGTGTGCCTCCGCGAGATACGCGCTCTCCTGAATATAGGATGTTGCGCGCCAGCCGCCGCCGGTCAGCAGCCTGCCGTCATAGGTAAACCGGACACCCCAGTCCATGCCCTTCTGCACGGTGACTGCGGTCTTGCCGGAGGTCAGCGTCACGGCATCGTCCGTTTCGGTGATGACCGGCACAAAATCCGGATCCTCATTCAGCTCGAATTTCGGTTCGCGGTTGACTGCCCCCTTAAAATGGGTGATCTGCACCTTCACCGTGTCCTCTTTCGTCGAGGAATACACGATATCAAGCGTCACGCCGCCGAGGGTCATGCCGCGGTGGTAGATCTGCTGGGATGTTGCAAGTACATGGATCGCATTGCCTCTGACGGTAACCGCATAGGGCTGTGCTGCGTAATCCACAGTATAGCCGCGGCGGTTCAGCCAGAATCCGTCTGCAAATTTCATGAGTAACCTCCTGCGCAGACTGTTTCATCTGCTTCTATATATCTTATGTACCGTATACCGATACTCTTATATCATACCATAAATTCGCCGGAAAGTCAATCTGTACCGGAAACATTCCGGCAGCAAAAAAGCAGCGCCGTTCTGCACAGCGCTGCTTTTGGGGTTATTCTGTTTTCTTGCTCTTGTTGTCTTTCAGCATCTCGATCAGCTTTGCCGGTGTCGGGACACTGCCGCGATAGAACAGCATCATCTTGTAGATTGCCGAGGAAATCCAGACAAAGACGCCGACCGATGCAAGCATAATGACAATCGAAATCAGACCGCGCAGGAGCGGTGCCTTGCCGAGAATCAGTTCACTCGGATTCAGCAGCAGCGCCGTGAACGGGAAGTACCGCAGCCAGCCTGCCGAGGAAAGCATCGTATCCGGATCGCCCTTCGAAGGCGTACCCATGCACAGGAAGAAGCTCACCAGAAGCACAATCACAAAGATGATATTCGTCTTGCCGAGATCCTCTGCCTTCGTTGCAAGGGAGCCTGCAACTGCACCCAGCGAGAGATACAGAAGGAAGCCGAGCGCCAGAATCACGACCGCAAGCAGAATGCCGGAGAGTGAGAACATGCTGCTGTGATCCAGCACCTCCGAAACCGTCTGAACGGTCTCGTTCTCGGTGTCCGGTGTGATCTGCTTCGCAAATGCAACGCCGCCGAACAGTCCGCCGAGCAGACAGCCCAGCCAGATTACGATCTGAAGGACGGCTGCGGTTGCGGTCGCGAGCAGCTTGCCGCCCATGAGCGCGATCGGATGTACCGCCGTCAGAATCGTTTCGATCAGTTTGGAATTCTTCTCCAGCATGACGCTGTTCGCCATGCTCTGTCCGTACAGAATGACCATCATGTAAATGATCATCAGCATCATGAACGGGAGCAGGAAGGACAGGAGCTGCTCCAGCATATTCTTTTCGTTTTCCTTGTCCTTTGCAGCATCCAGCGCCAGCTCCGACGCCGATGTATTGACTGCCGAGGAGAGCATCATAACGGCTTCGGGCGTCAGCTTTGCCTTCTGCATCAGCACGACAGCGAACGATTGCTGCACATAATCCGCGAAGGAGCTTGCCTTGCTGCGGGACAGATCAGTATCCGGTGCCAGATACACCGTGAGCATCAGGGTGTCATCCGGCTTTGTGACCCGCAGAATCACGGTTGTGTCCTTTTCCTTGATGCCGGCAGCCGCCTCATCCATACTCTTGTACGGAATGTACTCGACCTCCTTGTATTTGCCTGCTTCCCTGAGCACATTGTAATCGGCTTCGCCGTCGGTCTCATCACAGACGAATACAGTCTTGATCTTTGCTTCATCCGTCTCACTGCTGTCGCTGTCGGACGATGCTGCAATGATAATCAGCGGGATGCCGATAATCAGCAGCGCTGCGATCAGGAATGTGGAGATCAGCCAGCCCTTTGCGGCACAGACCTGCTTTAATGTAAAGCGGTAAACCTTGCCGATTCCGGCAAGCGGGTTCTTTTTCATCGTGTTCACGTTCAGCCCTCCTTCCCCGCATCGGTATGTGCGGCGCTGCGGTTTTCACGCAGCATGCGGATCAACTGTGCGGGCTTTGGGAATCCGCCGCGGTAGAGCAGCATCATCCGGTAGACCGCACCGGCGAGCTTCGCGAACAGGAACACTGTCGCAGCCTGAAGGACCAGTGCCAGAATAAAGATCACCAGCGGAATTTTGCCGCAGACGAAATTCGGCAGCGCTGTGAAGATCGAGGTGATCGGGAACAGCGACACAAAATAGTTCACAGCATCGCTCTGCGCCATCGGGGTGAACGATGCGACAAAGTATCCGATCAGCAGGAACATCACGACTGCGATACTCGCCTGCTGGGTGTCCTCTGTCTTGGAGCAGCAGGAGCCGACAATGCCGCAGAAGAACGCGATGATCGCGTATGCCAGCAGCACGCAGCCCACGAGAAGCAGGATCGTTCCGACGCTGAAGTGCAGCGCGGAGACGTTCACGCCGACGAATGCTTCAACGGCTCTTTTCACAAAGCCGACATCGCCGGTCGATTTCGCGATGATGTAGGAGATCACCAGTCCTGCCGCAACAATACCGATTCCGCCGAACACGAACAGGGTCACAGCAAGAATCTTTCCGGTCAGCAGCGAGGACGGCGAAACACTGACCAGCAGCGATTCCACCAGCTTGGAGACCTTCTCCTCCATGCACTGCTGGAAGATATAACTCATTGCGATCGCAGAGATCATCACGATTGCATAGGAATAGAACAGGTTGACGCTCATATGTGTGGAGGCATCGACGGTTTTCTCGTTGCCGCTGAGGTAATTCTCAACGGTATTGACCTGAGACATGACCGAGAGGTTCATCGTGTCGATCTGATCCTGCGACACGTTGAGTGTACGCATGATGCTCTGATGTAAGCCATCCTGAAGCACATGGTTCAGCGTTTCGCAGTCGTTCTCCGAAATATCGGAACCTTCGCCGTAATAGCCCTGAATGTTAAAGCCCATGCCGGAATCATCCGCAGTAATGAATGCCGCGACTGCCTTTGTCTCATTGTGCAGCGTCTCGCGCATTGCGTCCTTATCGCCGTCACATGCTTTGACCTCGACCTCTGCATAGCGCTCGTCAGAACGGATGTCATCTGCGGTAATTTCAAATCCGGTATCGTTGAACAGATACACGGTCGTGATATCTGAGGATGAGACCTCGCTGTCCTTGTCCATGACCATCCGGAGCAGCGGCAGGGACGCCACCGCAAGCACAAAGAGGATCAGGAGCAGAACACGGACGGAGGTCGTTTTATAGTGCTGCTGTACCGTATACCGGAAAACTGCTCCGGTACCGCCCGCTTTGTTATTCTTCATGTACTTCGCCCACCTTTTCCACGAAGATCTCATGCAGGCTCGGCTCACGCAGTTCAAATGTGATGAGCGGGATATTCTGTTCCACCAGCGTCTTCAGCAAGCCGTTTGCCTGCGTTTCGCCGGTCACACGGCACTGATAGGAGAAGCCGACTTCATTCATGACAGTGATGCCTGCGGCTTCGATGTACGGTCTGAGGTTCTGCTCCGCCTTGATGAACAGGTTGATTCTGCCATAGCTCTTTTTGATGTCCGCCAGATTGCCCTGAAGCACAGTCTTGCTGCGGCTCAGGATTGTCAGGTCGGTACAGAATTCCTCAATCGTCGCCATCTGATGGCTCGACATGATGAGGTACTTGCCCTTCTCGATCTCCTCGTGGATGATGCCCTTGAACAGATCGGTATTGACCGGATCGAGACCGGAGAGCGGCTCGTCCAGAATCAGAAGCTCCGGATCGGAAAGGAGTGAGAGCATCAGCTGAATTTTCTGCTGGTTGCCCTTGGAGAGCTGGTCTGCCTTCTTGGGCTTGACCGGCTTTCTGCCCTCCTGCTTCGGATAGAGGTATTCGGTCGCCTCAAGGCGCTCCGCCCAGTACTCAATCCGTTTTTTCGCGTCGCTGCGCGATACGCCGCGAAGCGTTGCAAAGTACATCAGCTGATCCATCAGTGTGTTCTTCGGATACAGTCCGCGTTCTTCAGCAAGATAGCCGACATTACAGTTCTGGAGCGTCAGCGGTGCACCGTTCCACTCAACCGTGCCGCCGTCCTTCACGAGCATGTTGAGGATCATTCGGATCGAAGTCGTCTTGCCTGCGCCGTTGGTACCGAGCAGTGCGTAAACGCCGGGACCGTCCATACGGAAGCTGAGGTGATCGACGACCACCTTGTCACCGTATTTCTTGAATAAGTCTGTTACTGTAAAACTCATTGCATTGTTTCCTTTCCGGATGTAAAATGATACAATTTGACATCCTGAGAGTATTTTATCATATTTCCGGCAAAAAGAAAAGTGTGCCGAAACGGATTTATGCATTTTAGCAAGGAACCGGATTCCGGCTTTTGGCATTTTAGGGATTATTCCCGATTTCGCTCCGATGCAGGCGGAAATTTGTGCAAAATCGGCATTTTTGAGAAAAGAACTTGACGAACTCCGCGATTTATGGGATAATAGGGACGCTGCGGTATTTTCTGCCGCGGCACCACGATTCTGTTATCACTGACGGAGGACTGCAATATGCACCTTGAAATGATGCTTCCGGTTCTGCTCGCTGCCGAAGAAAACGGCGGACTTGCAAAAAAGATGGTCGATATGATGGGCGGGCTTCCCCCGATGCTCATTGTGTTCCTGATCTCCATGATTCCGATTCTTGAACTGCGCGGCGGTCTGGTCGCGGCGGCGATTCTGAAGATCCCGATGTGGAAAGCGATCGGCGTCTGTGCGCTCGGCAATATCATCCCGATCCCGTTTATTCTGCTGTTCATCGAGAAAATCCTCATCTGGATGGAGCACTGCAGGATCGGCTGGATGAACAAGCTCGCGCTCTGGCTCAAGGAACGGGCACTGGGCGAGAAATCCCAGAAAATCCGGAAATACGAGTTTGTCGGTCTGCTGCTGTTCGTCGGCATCCCGCTGCCGGGCACCGGCGCATGGACAGGCAGCCTGATCGCATCCATGCTCCATGTCGAGCGGAAAAAGTCAGTCCCCGCAATCTTCCTCGGACTGATCCTCGCGACGGTCATCATGTGCATCATTACCTATCTGATTCCGGCACTGGTCAAAGCGTTCTGAAATCTCATATCTTCTGCGGGCGGACGGTTGTCCGCCCGTTTCATCTCCCTGACTGCCGGAAATGCATCAATTTCAAAGCAAAACGATCCGCCTGAAATTGTGCAATGTGCCGAAATCCTATTTTCCCCGATGCGAAAAAGAGGTTTTTTTGACCGATGATGTGTATATATAGGTGTACCGTTTCCGCTGCGGAACGGTCAGCGCATCATTAGATGAAAGGCGGGAGTATATGACCATTCGTGAACAGACCGAGCAATTTGAGGATCTCATTCTTTGTCCGCAGGCTTGCCATGCACGCGAGGCAAAGCGGCTGCGTGCAGAAGAACCCTGTCCGTACCGGACGGAATTCCAGCGCGACAGAGACCGCATCCTGCATTCCAGCTCCTTCCGCCGCCTGAAACGAAAAACACAGGTCTTCCTCTCGCCCGTCGGCGACCACTACCGCACCCGCCTCACTCATACGCTGGAGGTCTCGCAGATCGCCAGAACCATGGCGCGTGCTCTGCGGCTGAATGAAGACCTCACAGAAGCGATCGCGCTGGGACATGACCTTGGGCACTCCCCCTTCGGTCACGCCGGAGAAGCCGCCCTCAATGAGATCTGCCCGCACGGATACCGTCATTATGTGCAGAGCGTCCGCGTCGTGCATTACATCGAGAAGAACGGCAGAGGACTCAACCTCACACAGCAGGTCAAAAACGGCATCATCTGCCATACCAACCGCATCGCCAATACGCTCGAAGGCAATATCGTCCGGCTCGCAGACCGCATCGCCTATATCAACCACGATATCGACGACGCCATCCGCGGCGGCATCCTCAAAGAGAGCGATCTGCCGCAGGACTGCACCGAGCTGCTTGGACATTCCAAGTCTGCGCGCATCACGACGATGATCTCATCGGTCATCGAACACGGCATCGAATCCATGGACATGATGCCCGATATCCGCGCCGCACATGACGCGCTCCATGCGTTTCTCTATGCCAATGTCTACTCCAATTCCGCTGCAAAAACCGAGGATTCCAAGGCGCAGATGCTCGTCAAACGGCTCTATGAGCATTTCCGCAGACACCTCGATGAGCTGCCGCGGGAATATATGGATCTCGCCGACCGCTTTACGCCCGACCGCGCTGTCTGCGACTATATCGCAGGCATGAGCGATGACTATGCGGTCCGCCTGTACGAAAAGCTCTACCTCCCCCGCTCGTGGGAC
>CAMNAY010000062.1 GCA_946531975.1 uncultured Ruminococcus sp.
AAGTGGGTCTGCGTCAGTCCCATTGCCTGCGCTTTTTCGTTCATTTTCGCGACAAAGGCTTCTTCGCTGCCCGCGGCATAGGTTGCGAGCATGACGGCGGCATCTGCGCCGGAGGGAAGCATCATTGCGAAGACGAGGTCTCTGATCTTACAGTCCTCGCCTGCCGCAAAGCCTGCGACATAGGCATACTGTGCCTGCTGGGAGGCGAGGACATTCGCATCCATCTGGATGACGTCGTCGAGCTTCTCTGCGGGAACGAGATCTAGGAAGGTGAGCAGCGTCATGATTTTTGTCATGGACGCGGGATAGATCTTTTCATCTGCGCCTCTGTCGAAGACCGTGACGGCGCCGGTATCGTTCAGCTTGAGCAGTACGGCGTTCCGTGCAACGACCAGCGAGGAATCGACGGCTTCTGCGGCGACAGGCTCCGGCTCCGGAGCGGTGATCTCCGTAACGGTTGCGGTTGTTTCGGAGAAAGCGGGCTCTGCGGCGGCCGCGGTGCTGTCAGCTGCGGAAACTGTCTGTACGGCGGGTGCGGCGGTGCGTGTGCGCTTGACATGCGGCAGGATTGCCGCGGCGGTTCCGAACATTGCAGCGCCGAGGACGACTGTCAGCAGCGGCGGGTAGAGCGCATTGAAGACGCTCTGTCTGCGGGAGCCTTTCTGCTTTGGCTGCTGTTCTGTCTCAGCGGGGGTCTGTTCTGACATGGTCTGTGAAGCCTCTTTTCTTCTGATATGTTCTATGTATGCGGATTATGCCTGATCGGTCGGCTCAGTCGGGTCGGGCAGGTCGAGCGCTTCATCAATGGCGTTCTTGCCCGTGATCTGATTGGTGCCGCAGTAGATGCAGAATTTCTTTTTGCCGGTCAGCGGCTGTCCGCAGGAGATACAGAGGTCGGCGGATGCGCTGCCGGAGGGTGCAGGATCGGCTGCGGGCGCTGCGGGAGCCGGTGCCGCGGGGATCGGTGCGGGTGCGGGAACCGGAACCGGCATCGGCGCGGATTCCGGCACAGCAGAAGGCTGCGGCTCTGCCTGCGGGAAGCTGACAGAAGGCATCTCCGTCGGAACGGGAGCTGCGGGAGCGGGTGCAGCGGCTTTCTGTGCCGCACGGAAATCAATGAATTTTCCGACCATAATCATGAGCAGACCGGCGGACGCGAGCAGACCGGTATTGATCCAGAGCGCCGGACGCACGGTTCTGAGGAACGGCTTGAAGCCGGTATAGTCGCCCTTGATGAACAGGCGGCTGATCACAAGGAACAGGAAGAAGCAAAGGAGAATGAGCATCGGGATCATGACCGTTCTGCCCATTGCGCGGACAGCCTGTGTGCGCGGCTTGCCGCTGTTGCGCTTGATGACAGTCCAGCGCCAGAGCAGCAGACCTGCCAGTGCAAGCTCAAAGACGAAGCCCCAGAGACTTGCCCGGAAGCGTGCGAGTCCGCGGGAGAATTTGCTGTTGTATGCGGTCGCGGTGCCGTCCTTGCCGAAGGCTTTGCGGATCGACTGAAGGTCGGAGTCCTCAATGATGAGGTGACATTTCTGATGCAGTGCCTCGCGGTTCTCCTCCAGCGGCTGAATGATATCGTCGGCGGAGATTACGATCGGCTCGTCGGAGTCGCCGCGCAGCATTGCGTAATACTGTTCGGTCTTGTCCGCGAGGATCTGCGGGATGCCGATGGCGTCAATCGCTTCTGCGATGTCGGATTCGCGGATATTAGGATCATCGGTCTGATCCTCCTTGATGATGCCGGCGACTGTCCCGCGGAAGGGGACATGGACATCGGAAACACGGGAGTTGCGAAGCCCCTGAGACACGCTGTAATCCTTGATGAAATCGTGGGTGATGAGCGTACTGTGCATCATCACCAGCAGGAGCAGGGTTCCGAGGACACAGAGCAGCCCGTGCAGGAACCGGTAGCCGCCGGAGCGGGGACGGTGTTTTCCGCAGCGGGTGCAGACACCTTTTTCATCATATGCCGCTCCGCAGGTACAGTTGGCAGCGATCTGTTTTGCCATAGCAGTGAACTTCCTTTCTGTAAGGAGCCGCCCTGTCTGCCTGACGGGACGGATCTGTGCGCTGTCTGATATATTTGCGCACTCTAATTATAACACATCCAAAAAGCGGTTGTCAACGCTCACGGGCGCAGAATATCGCGGAATGAATACAGATTATTTTGTATAGATAGATTACCGCTGCCCGTGTTCACAGACTGTACCAGATCACGCCGCCGAGCGCGGTGCAGAGCGCGAGAAATTTCCGCCATGAAAACGGCTCCTGCTCTGCATGAAGCCAGCCGGTGACGGCGATGCCGTATGCGGCGATGAGCTGCGCCGTGACGATGATGAGTTCGGCGCGGGCGGTGCCGAGCCGTGCGATGCTGAGGACGACCGTTCCCGTGATGAACGCGCCGAACAGTCCGCCGAGCAGCAGATACCGCGGCTGCACCTGTGCCAGCGCGGAGAATCCGCTCTCGTGTTTTCCCGCCAGCAGCCGGATTCCCAGACTGACCGCACCTGCTGTCAGCGAGACAAAGGCTGCGGTTGTCCAGGTTCCCGCGCTTTTGGAGACGCCTGTATTGCAGACGCCCTGTATGCTCATCAGCACACCGGAGAGCACTGCTGCAAGTATGCCGGCTAATAACATATATTCATCACCTCATGCATAGAATGTCCGGAGAAATCCGGAAATATGCCCTGCGGAATTATGAAGACATCTTCAGAATTATTTAAGGGTTCCGCTACTTGTTTCTTCATAGGTTTTTTGCTATAATTGGGACAGATCACGAAACAACGCAACAGAGCAATGCGTCACACCAAAATACGGGTTTTATACAGAAACGGGGTCAGAGATCAGAATGCTGGAAACAAAAGATTTATGCAAACAATACACGCCGAAAAAAGGCGTGCCGGTACAGGCAGTCGATCATGTATCGCTGCGCTTTCCGGAGAAGGGCATGGTGTTCCTGCTCGGTAAATCGGGCAGCGGCAAATCCACCATGCTCAACCTGCTGGGCGGTCTGGATCAGTATGACAGCGGCGAGATCATCATAAAAGGCGTGTCATCCAAGGACTTCAGTCAGCAGCACTTTGACAGCTACCGCAACACCTACGTCGGCTTCATCTTTCAGGAGTACAATGTGCTGGAGGAGTTCACGGTCGGTGCGAATATCGCGCTGGCGCTGGAGCTTCAGGGCAGGAGTGCTTCGGATGAGGAGCTGAATGCGATCCTTGCAGCCGTCGATCTCGCAGGCTACGGAGACCGCAAGCCCAACGAGCTTTCCGGCGGTCAGAAGCAGCGCGTTGCGATTGCCCGCGCGCTGGTCAAGAACCCGCAGATCATCATGGCGGATGAACCGACCGGCGCACTGGATTCCAACACGGGACGGCAGGTGCTGGATACCCTGAAGAAGCTCTCCTCCGAGAAGCTGGTCATCGTCGTTTCGCATGACCGCGAGTACGCCGAGCAGTACGCCGACCGCATCATCGAGCTTGCCGACGGCAAGGTCATCCGCGATGTCGAGTCCGTACACGATGAAAACACGGCGGACGAGAAGCATCTGGTCTTCCGGACGACTTCTGTGGAGATTCCCGCGGACTATCATCTGACCGAGGAGGACCGCATTCAGATCAACGAGTACCTCGACCGGATCCGCTCCGGCGCGGCACTGATCCTGCCGAGCACGTCGCAGCGGTTTGCCGATACGGACGAGAGCCGCATCCCGAAGCAGGACGGCTCAGGCTTCAATCTCATCAAATCACGGCTGCCGATGAAAAAGGCGTTCCGGATCGGATGCAGCAGCTTAAAGCATAAGCGCTTCCGTCTGGTCACGACGATTCTGCTTTCCGCTGCCGCTTTCACGATGTTCTCACTGGTCGATACCTTCAGCTCGTACAGTCATGTTCAGTCATGTACGGATTCCCTGATTGACAGCGGCGTCAGCTTCCTTTCGATGAACAAGGCGGTCCGGCGCGGCAGCGGCATCGACGAGTGGTGGGACCGCGCCGATCAGCGCATTTCCGAGGCGGAGCTGGAGGAGATCCGGAAGAATACCGGCGTGGATGTCAACGGACTGTTCATTCCCTACAACGGCAACCTGCATTTTGACGGGCTTTGCGATTCCGACCGCCTTGCCGGTGAGACAAAGGAAGCGGAGGACGATTTCTACAACGGAACACCGTATCTCAAACATTTCTGTGGTTTTGCGGAAATCACCGCGGAATCCGCGAAGGCAATGCATTTTGAACTGCTCGCGGGCACATATCCTGACGGCAGCAAGAATGAAATCGCGGTCAGTGCGGCAGTCTGCGATACCTTTATCCGCGGCGGCTATCTGAAGCCGGAGGCGGACGGCGCGGTATCGGGCACATACGAGACAATTTCCTCGCCCGCTGCGCTGATCGGCAAGACGATCCCGCTGATGGGCACGGAATATACCGTCTGCGGCGTGCTGGACACGGGTCTGGACATGTCGCGCTATGAGAGCGTTTTCAAGGAGCGCGAGCGTCTGACGAACGAGAAGCAGGCGCTGTATTTCATCCTCCAGCAGGAGTATATGATCGCGACAAATTACACCTACACCGGCTGCGCGATGGTCGGTGCGGGCAAGGTGCAGGAGCTGGTCGGGAAAGACCCGAAAATCTACATTGTCGCGAACCGCAAGAATGCTGATCTCTCCGCTGAAACAGACCGGCTCTGGTTCGGCAGCTGGATCTCGGATCTGACGACGCCGGATCATCTGGGCAAGGACGATATCATCTGGCTGGACGGCGAACGCAAAACGCTCGCAGAGAATGAAGTAATTCTTTCACTTGAGAATATGAACCTCGGTGAGATGGACGGCTGCACGGAAGCCGAGCAGGCGCTTCTCAAAAAAATGGAGGCGATGCAGACGGGGCTGGAGCCTGTCACGGCTGAATCGCTGCGTGAGGTGCTGAAGCCGATTGAGGGCAAATTACGCCTGTTTGTATCCGAGATTCGGAATGACTACTCTGAGGAAAGCAATGTGTATGACAATTTGAAGATTGTCGGTGTCATTCCGTCTGAAAGCCCGTACAGCGGCTGCTGTGTGCTTGCTGAAAAATTCTTCAGCGAACTGGTAGAGGATACAGACGGTGTCTATGACAGTGCCGTCGGCGTGATGCCCGCATCCCGCGGGGACATCGAAAAACTGGTATCGTTCTGCTATGACATTGAGGACGGTCAGAATATACGCTATATGCTGAATGATCCTGTGATCTATGAGCTGGATATGGTGAATACCGCGCTCCGGACGCTTGCCAAGGTGTTCCTGTATATCGGCATCGGCTTTGCGGTGTTTGCGCTGCTGCTCATGGCGAATTTCATCTCTACAAGTATTCATTACAAGCGGCAGGAGATCGGCATTCTGCGTGCGATCGGTTCCCGCTCGAATGATGTCTTCCGCATATTCTTCTCGGAGAGCTTTGTGATCGCAATGATCAACTTCGTGCTTTCCTCCGGTCTGTGCTTTGCCGCCGTAACACTCATCAATCATGTGCTGCGGACGCGCGCAGGCATTCTCATCACTGTGCTGCATTTCGGTGTGCGGCAGCTCCTTCTGCTGCTCGCCATCTGCATCGGCGGCGCGGCGATCGCCAGCTTCCTCCCTGTCAGGCGCATTGCCGCGAAGAAGCCGATCGACGCGATCCGCGACAAATAATTTTCTTCTTGCTTGTTCCTTATTGTAATACTTCCTTTGCTCCGAGCCTGAGACACACACCCCCTCAGGCTCACTTTTTTTGCAAAGAAAATCTCCGGCTGCGGGAAGACAGCCGGAGATTCCTTTGCGGGCTGAACAGAAGCGCCTGCGAACCGGATCAGGTCGCTGCGAACTGACTGGCGATGCGGCGCTTTGCCTGCGGCGGCGTATAGACCCATTCGTCCATATGCGTGCCGCGGAAGAAATAGCGGACCGGCACAGGCGGACAGATATCGTCGAACACATCGACGATCGCGAGCTTGATCTTCATGCGCTCAGGCACGATGCTCTTGATATACACGCTGGCGTGCTGTCCTGCGCGGACATCCGGACGCAGATCGGCAAGCCCTGCGAGATTCGGGGCGAGTTCGATGAAAATGCCGTAATCCTCGACAGAGCGCACGATGCCGGCAACGGTCTCGCCTGCGGAGAAGCAGGCAGCGTTCTCTGCCCATGTGCCGAGCAGCTCCTTGTGCGTCAGCAGAACACGCCCGTTCTCAAAGCCCTTGACCATGACACGGATCTCCTGCCCGACGCAGAAACGGTCGGAGGGATGCGAGATGCGGGAGACGGAGATCGCGTCGATCGGGATGAGGGAGGGGACGCCGCAGCCGATATCGACAAAGCAGCCGAACGGCGCGAGGTGCGTGACACGGGCAGGGATGACATCGCCCGGACGCAGGCGGCTGATGTACCCCTCGCGGCACTGCTCCTGCTGCATCCGCCGCGACAGCACCGCGACCGGATTCCCGTGTGCGTCGCGTTCGATGCGGAGAACGGAGAAGCAGACAGGCTTATTGACGCGCGAAATCAGCGCGATGTCGCGCGTGGAGCCGTCGGTGATGCCGAGTGCGCCCTCTGCCCGCGGAATCAGACCCTGCATGCACGGCAGATCGACATGCAGATTATGCCCGCCGTCACAGACGCGCACCCGCGCCTCCAGACGCTGTCCGGTGCGGATTGCTTCGCGCAGGGCTGCTTCCGAGCTGAGTGCTTCTGTATTCTGCGGAGAGTTCAGCAGGCAGCCCTCCGGCAGAAACTGAGATTGATATTCCATTTCGACCTCCAGATTCTTTTGCTGTTTTTCACGGTTTTGCTGTGCGGCTGCGCTCTGCCGCCGTACTGTCCGCGGGAGCGCCGTGCCGCTCCTTTTATTTTATTCTTTTCACATGTTGAGAAAGCGCGATTTTTCTGCAAAAAGCGGAAATTATTTTTCCGGACTGTCGAAATACCGCAAAAATCAGAGAATTCGGACAGTTGTGCGCCGTACACGGACAGCTAATTGCCGATATGGAGCATGGAAAAAGCACGCAGAATCGCGGAAATTCATGAATTGCCGAAGGCTAATTCATAGAAACATACGAAAAACTGTTGTAAATGTTGTGCAATTTTGACCTTGATTTTTTCGCCGATATGTAGTAGAATACATAAGAATATGTGTGCCGGTTTCGCGACCGCATACCGATTCTTTTCGACAGGCACAAAAACAAGGCATTGTCCTCCGCGGAATGCTCCGGCAATGCCCGGTTTTGCATGCCTGCCGGAACTCTAAAATCAATCGATTCTCAAATTATAAAAAAGGAGGAAACGATTCATATGGCAAAGAAAATCGCCACAATCCCCTTTACCGGAACCGCAGAACAGGAGCAGGAGCTCCGCGCCGTCATCGACGCACTGCGGGACGATCCGGGATGTCTGATGCCGATCATGCAGAAGGCGCAGGAAATTTACGGCTATCTCCCGATCGAAGTTCAGACGATCATCGCGGAGGAGCTGAATATTCCGCTCGAAAAGGTATTCGGCGTCGCAACCTTCTATGCGCAGTTTACGATGTCTCCCAAGGGCAAATACCGCATCTCTGTATGTCTGGGTACTGCCTGCTATGTTAAGGGCTCCGGCGTTGTCATGGAAAAGCTTGAGGATCTGCTCGGCATTGACAGCGGCGAAATCACACAGGACGGCAAGTTCTCGCTCGATGACTGCCGCTGTGTCGGTGCATGCGGTCTGGCTCCGGTCGTCACGATCAACGACGACGTTTACGGCAGACTGACCGGCAAGCCTGAGGAGCTTCAGGAAATTCTCGCAAAATACGCTGACTGATTCCGCAGAATCAGCATAATAGGAGGTTAAATATGAAAACACTGCAGGACCTCGCTGCAATCAAGGAAAAGATGCGCAAGGAAATGGCACTGCGCCTGGGCCAGGAGGCAGACGGTGCCAAGTATGAGAAGCATGTTCTGATGTGCGGCGGTACAGGATGTACCTCGTCCGGCTCCATGAAGATCGCGGATGAGCTGGAAAGACAGCTCAAGGAAAAGGGCATTGACCAGAAGGTTTATGTCGTCCGGACAGGCTGCTTCGGCCTGTGCGAGCGCGGCCCGATCATGATTGTCTATCCGGAAGGCGCTTTCTACACCCATGTCAAAATGGAAATGATTACGGAGATCGTGGACGAGCATCTCATCGGCGGCAAGCCCGTCAAGAAGTATCTCTATGACGAGACCGTGACCGAGGGCTCCGATGAGATCAAATCCCTGAACCAGACAACATTCTATGCAAAGCAGCACAGAGTCGCTCTCCGCAACTGCGGTCTGATCGACCCTGAGAATATCAATGAATACATCGGCAGAAGCGGCTATGAGGCACTGCACAAGGTGCTGACTGAGATGACCCCTGAGGAGGTCATTCAGGAGATCTCCGATTCCGGTCTGCGCGGCAGAGGCGGCGGCGGATTCCCGACCGGCACCAAGTGGAAGCTCGCCCGCAACATCGTTCCGGATGCGGATATCAAGTATGTCTGCTGCAACGCTGACGAGGGCGACCCCGGCGCTTTCATGGATCGTTCCGTTCTGGAAGGCGACCCGCATGTCGTTCTGGAAGCAATGACCATTGCCG
>CAMNAY010000063.1 GCA_946531975.1 uncultured Ruminococcus sp.
AGGATGTTCCGAAGCGGTATCTGTGCCGGTGTACGACCAGATCCATGAACACATCTGCGGCGATATCCTCTGCCGCACAGATATCGTGTACATAGCGCTGGATGAAAAATGTGATCGGACCGCGGTATTCCGATATAATCTCAGAGAACGCTGCTTCGTCGCCGCCTAGGTAGCGGCGGTAGCTGTCTGCACCTTGTTCCATATGTTCTGCTCCGTTTCTCTGCCTGAAAGCTGCTTTCACTACGAATACGCTCCGGCAGGGTTGATTCCTTTTTGATTCCGCTTGATTTGTAGGATGTCACAAATTCTATAATCTTTATTTATAATATATGTAGAAGTTTTTGATTTCCTGTTGCAATTTTCTCCGTCTTGTGCTATAATAACAATGAACTCACAAGACGGATTCAAAAGCCCTCTCTTCTGGATCCGAAACCCTCTCTTTGTGAAACCGTCCGTTCGGGCGGTTTTTCTTTTTTGGGGGGATGGCAGCCTGTCCGGCTTTTGCGCAGCGGATTCTGTTCCGTGCAGTTTCATTATACGATATATCCCTCAGAATTGCAAGACCTGCGCCGAAAAGCCGCCCGATTTATTTCCCGCATCCCTTGACAGCACGGCATGAATATGGTATAATACTAACGTATTTGAAAGGCAATCTGCATTCGATCATCATTCTCTCGCCGCGGCGCTCTTTTTGCTGGTGCCGCCTTGGTACGATGGCTTCGTGCAGGGTGCTTTTTTCTATTATTCCGACATTTCATGCGGACACCGACCCGATATACCGTCCGCTGTACAGAATCAGTAAAGGAACAGGTCTGAAGGAAGCAATGGATCTCGAAAAGCAAAAAAGAGCGCCTGTGTATGAGGCGCTTGAACGGCTCCGCCGGCAGCGGGTCGTTCCCTTTGATGTCCCCGGTCATAAACGCGGCAGAGGCAATCCGGAGCTGGTGCGGCTGCTCGGCGAACAGTGCGTCGGCATCGACGTCAATTCCATGAAGCCGCTCGACAACCTCTGTCATCCGGTCTCTGTCATCTTGGAAGCGGAAAACCTCGCAGCGGATGCCTTCGGCGCAGAACACGCATTCTTTATGGTCGGCGGCACGACCTCCGCTGTGCAGAGCATGATTCTCTCCGCCTGCAAAGCCGGTCAGAAGCTCATCGTCCCGCGCAATGTCCACAAGAGCGTCATCAATGCGCTCGTGCTGTGCGGCGCGATCCCGGTCTATGTCAACCCCGATGTCGAACCGCGCATCGGCATCTCGCTGGGCATGGAGCTGACACAGGTCGAACAGGCGATCAAAGAGAATCCGGACGCCGTTGCAGTGCTGGTCAATAACCCGACCTACTACGGCATCTGCTCCGATATCCGCAATATCGTCAGGCTCGCCCACGAACACGGCATGATGGTGCTCGCGGATGAAGCACACGGCACGCATTTCTACTTCAATGACGACCTGCCTGTTTCCGCAATGGCGGCGGGCGCGGATATGGCTGCTGTGTCGATGCACAAATCCGGCGGAAGTCTCACGCAAAGCTCGCTTCTGCTGCTGAACAAAGGCGTCAATGAGGGCTATGTGCGGCAGATCATCAACCTGACGCAGACGACCTCCGCCTCCTATCTGCTGATCTCCAGCCTTGATATCTCCCGCAGAAACCTCGCCCTCCGCGGCAGCGAATCCTTCGCAAAGGTCATGCGCATCGCGGAATATGCCCGCGACGAGATCAACGCGATCGGCGGGTATTATGCATACAGCACAGAGCTGTGCAACGGCACAAGCTGCGTGGGATATGACGTAACGAAGCTCTCGGTTTATACAAGAGATATCGGTCTTGCCGGCATTGAGGTCTATGACCTGCTGCGCGATGAGTACGATATCCAGATCGAGTTCGGCGATATCGGCAATATTCTCGCGTATATCTCGATCGGAGACAGAATGCAGGATATCGAGCGGCTCGTCGGTGCGCTTGCCGATATCAAGCGGCTCTATTCCTGCGATACGACCGGCATGCTCTCGCAGGAGTACATCCCGCCGAAGGTCGTTGCCACCCCGCAGGAGGCGTTCTATGCCGACAAGGAGATGCTCCCGCTCGAACAGACAAGCGGCCGCATCTGCTCGGAATTCGTCATGTGCTATCCGCCCGGCATCCCGATTTTGGCGCCCGGCGAGATCATCACCGACGATATCATCAACTACATCCGCTACGCGAAGGAAAAGGGCTGCTCCATGCAGGGTACGGAAGACCCCGCAATCGAGCACCTGAATGTACTGAGATAACAGGCATCCCCACAATACGGAGGAATAAAAATGGAGCAGGGAATGATCGTCAATCAGACGACACTCAATGAGCAGGACATCGACTTCATCAATGCGCAGCTCCGCAGGCAGCCGAAGGTCATTGCCCTCCGCATCATCGCGGTGCTGCTGGGCATCTTCTGGCTGTTCGCTGCGGGTCTGATCGGATATATGCAGCTGAAATATCACGACCGCTCGTTCTCTGACCTCCTGCTTGCAATCGCTTTCCTGATTTTTGCGGTGATTGTACTGCGCAGTGCATTGTTCATGAAGCGGAACTCGCGCCGCACATCACTCAAATACAAGTCGCTGTTTGCACCGCGCACCTACACCTGCGACGGAAACAGCATCACCGCACACCATACCTTTGAGGGAAATGAAATCAGCAACAAGCTCAGCATTGAGAAGGCAGTGTGCTATTATGCGTGTGAAAATGCAGTCGTGCTGCGGTTTTCCTGCGAAAAAAAACAGCAGATCTATATGTGTCTCCACGATGACGGCTACACCGAGGGCAGCCGTGCAGAGCTGACCGCGCTGCTTGACAGCAAGGGCATCCGCTGCGAAAAAAGCTGAACTGACCGATCATTGATCCGCAGGAGGAAGCGGCTACCGCATCGTGACAAAGGAAGGCGCGCTGACCCCTGCACTGCGTTTGAATGATATCATATTGAAGGATCCGAATCCACAGCCCCAAAAACCGAAATGATGCACCATAAAACAGAACTGAGATGATCACATGAACCCGAAAAAAAGCATTCTGCTCTGGTCCGCGTGCCTTGCCGCACTGTTCCTTGCCGTGACATTCGTGCTGGAACAGTTCTTTGAACTGAAAATGCGCGTCTGGCTGCGGGAATCCGCGACCATTCTGATCGCGGCAGGTGCGGCAATCGGAATTTTACAGCTCGTTCTGCATATTCCGAATAAAACTGCAAGGTTGATCTGTGCGATGCTGTGGGTTCCGGCAGTCATCGCTTTCGGCATCTATGGTTATGTACTATATGCCTTTCTGCATCCGGACGAAGCCGTCAGAGAATGGAACGGCACCAAATGCATTGTCGAAACGGAACAGGCTTTTGAGGATTACACAGATTATTACTACGAATACCGGAACTGGTTTGTCCGCGGAACGAAGCTGCTTGATACAGACTGCTACTGACCGTGCGGGTACATTTTCATACAGGAGACACAGCGCATGAACGAACGAAAAACACTGCTGACAAGCGATTCCCCGCTCTGCCCCGTGCAGGCATTTGTCGAGCAGACGGAGAATGCAATTTATTTTTATCTGTTTTATATATTCGGCGATAAGGGCAAAAACCTCCGCGCCTGCTGGGTCTGCAACTGCCGCGAGGCACCCGATCAGCTTGATGCGGGCGATAAGATCTCGATGATGCCCAAGGGCTGCTTTTCACATGACCCGCAGGGCATCACGCTCGATCCGGAAAAACTCATGATCTCGTGGTTTCCGGACGGCGACTCCGCTGCGCTTCTCTGCGGCGGCAATATCATGGCGATCATTCCGCCGAAAGCCGGACTCTATGATTTCCCCGGCTTTGCGCGCTATGCCGTCGGGCAGAACCGCTATGCGTGGGAGCTGGATGCGGAGCAGCGCATGTACTGGATGGAAAAGATCGCCGAGAGCGACCGCCTCTTTGAGAGCACCCATATCCGGGGATTCTGGGAGCAGATGCAGCGGCAGCATTTGCAGAAGCTGGAGGAATTCTTCGGGCAGCATACGGGCTACTACGCGATCGACGACAACAAATATCCGATGCGGGCTGTCATCGAGGGACAGAAAAACGGCGTCACCTACGGCATCACCGCGTTCCTCAGCGTTTTTACACAGCCGCAGATCGAGGTGCATATCCGCGGTGCAGAGCAGCACAGACGCATTGAATTCGGCTTTGCGGCACGGTCAGATCTCGCGGAGCATGTGAAAATGCAGGCGTATAACTGCTTTATGGCGCTCGCAAAACACATCTATCAGGATCGCACGTTCTTTGCACACGGTCACACGAATACATGGGAGGGAATTCCGGGATTTCCTGCGTTTCTCTTCATCAATGCGCGTGCGCTCCGCGGCCTTGAGGCACCGGAATACGGTGAATTTCTCGGCGACCCCGTGAACCTGCTCTGGGCAGTGCCGGTCACGCAGCAGGAGTATGACTTCACCGTGCAGAACGGTGTGAACGCAATCCTTGAACGTGCAAAAAATCTTTCGCGCATCCACATCTTTGACGGGATGCCAAAATTCAAATTATAAGGAGGGCACAGATGGAATTCTGGTTTTCCGAAATGCACACGGACAACGTCAAGGCGTCGATCCGGTGCGAGAAGCAATTATACAGCGGACAGAGCGATTTTCAGCGCATTGACGTCTTTGATTCCGCGGAATTCGGGCGTTTTCTCGTGTCAAACGGCAGCGTCATCTTCTCGGAGAAGGATGAGTTCATCTATGATGAAATGATCGTGCATGTGCCGATGGCGGTGCATCCGGACGTCAGGCATGTGCTGGTGATCGGCGGCGGCGACGGCGGTGTTGCAAGAGAGCTGTCGCATTACGAGGAGATCAAAACGATTGACGTCGTCGAGCCGGACGAGATGTTTGTCGAGGTCTGCCGGGAGTATTTCCCCGACAATGCCAAGGGACTCGAAGACCCGCGTGTGACAATCTACAATCAGGACGGACTGCGCGCACTGCGCACCCGTCACGGCGAGTATGACCTCATCATCAACGATGCGACTGACCCGTTCGGACATACGGCGGGGCTGTTCACCAAGGAATTCTACGGGCTCTGCTACAAGGCGCTCAAGGATGACGGCATCATGGTCTATCAGCACGGCAGCCCGTTCTACGATGAGGACGAGGGCGCGTGTCAGTCGATGCACAAAAAGGCGTACCGGGTATTCCCGATCTGCCGCGTCTATCAGGCGCACATCCCGACCTGTCCGGCGGGCTACTGGCTGTTCGGGTTTGCCTCGAAGAAGTATCATCCGCTGCGGGATTTTGATGCAAAGCGCTGGAAGAAGCGCGGCATTGAGACATGGTATTACACCACGAATCTTCACACAGGTGCATTCATGCTGCCGAAATACGTTGAGGATCTCATGGAGGATGCCGAGGAACGCAAAAAACAAAAATAAACAAAAATGCCTCTGAGTGAATACTCAGGGGCATCTTGTTTCTTTTGCAGCTAAGGTAAATTCCGGAATCTGCTGTGTGATGCAGTGGATATTGCCGCCGCCAAGCAGAATTGCCCGCGCTGAGACTGGGACAATCTCGCGCCCTGGAATGCAGCCGCGCAGAATCTCACATGCCCGTGCATCATCCGCCGCATATGCTCCGCCGAACTGCGGAACCAGCACACAGTCATTGCCGAAATAAAAGTTGACATAGGATGCGGCAAGGCGTTCGCCCGGCTCACGGGTATCCTCGCCTTCCGCAAAGACATACCCTTCGCACTCCTCTGCCGTCACACAGACCGGCTTGTGCGGCACCGGCAGCTTCGTGATCTTCAGGCGGCGCCCTTTTGCGTCGGTCTCACGCGACAGCACATCGAAATCCGCCAGCGACAACGCATACTGCGGGTCATCCGGATCCTCGCACCACGCCAGCACGACCTCACCCGGCGCTGTAAATGCGCAGATATTGTCAATATGCTCGTTTGTCTCGTCATTGTAAATGCCGAACGGAATCCAGATAACCTTTTCCGCGCCGAGCATTTCCAGCAGCTTTGCCGTGATCTGCTCCTTCGTCATCTGCGGATTGCGGCCGCCGGAGAGCAGGCAGGATTCCGTGACCAGCACCGTGCCTTCGCCGTCGCAGTGAATCGCGCCGCCCTCCAGCACAAAGGGTCTCGCGTCATAGCAAGCCTTGTGCAGCGCTGCACAGACTGCATCCGCAGCCGCATCGTCCTGCTGATAATCGGGGTACAGTCCGTCGAAATCGCCGCCCCATGCATTGAACTGCCACGAAATCCCGCGCAGTTCGCCTGTGCTGTCATTCCGGACAAAGGTCGGCGCAACGTCCCGCGCCCATGCATCATCGGTCGGGATGTGCAGCAGTGTGACCGCTTCGGGAAGCATCGCCGCTGCAATCGTTGCAGTGCGGTCATTGACCAGCATATACACCTGCTCGCACTGCGACAGCCGCGCTGCGATCTCTGTGAATGCCCGCTGTGCGTCCTTTGCGCCGTGTGCCCATGAACCCGGACGCTCCGGAAAGATCATCACAGTCCCGTGATGCGGTTCAAATTCTGCCGGCATATGAAAGCCGTCTGTTTTCGGTGTGTTCATAGCATGCTCCTTGGTATGTTTATCGCCACAGGTATTTTCCGGCTACAAATGCCATGCCGAGTGCCAGCAGGGCGAGCACAGTCATCATCACCGCATGGACAATGCAGTTCATCAGGCTTTTCGGCTCCCAGACATGATACCGGTTCTCCTTGTCTTTATAGATTTCCAGTGATCTTGTCTTGCCTGACGGCTGACTGCCGGATACCGTTTCATACGTGAAATACTCGTTGTTGACCTGCCATTTCCATGTGAGCTTATAATCATAATGCGCATCGTCACGCTTCTTTTCCTTCGATGAACGCACTAAGTCCGCCTTCACCGTGAAATGCTCCGAATGCTGATACCGGTACCGTTCCCGCAGCGGAGCCAGTCCGGACAGAAAAATCCATACAGCGACCGCACACAGCATCAGACAGATCACCGGCATCATCACAAAGCGCGAAAAAAACTTCGCACCGTCGATTTTCTGCTTCATATGCGCCGTTACGAAAGCCTTTCCCTGAAATCATCATAGCCAAACTGCCGGATGATCTCACAGCCGCCTGATTCATGCTGAATCGCGATTGCGGGCAGGGGCATGCCGTTGAAGGTGTTGTTCTTGACCATGGAGTAGATTGCCATGTCCTCGAAGGTCAGGCGGTCTCCGATCCGGATTTCGCGGTCAAAGCTGTAATCGCCGATGATATCTCCCGCAAGACAGGTGCGCGAAGACAGCCGGTATTCATACGGCTTCTCCCCCCACTTGCCGGAATCCTTCAGCGGCGGACGGTAGGGCATTTCCAGTACATCGGGCATGTGGCATGCTGCCGATGCATCGAGAATCAGCACCTTGATCCCGTTCTCCACGATATCCATGACCTGCGTATCAAGCCAGCCGGCGTTCAGAGCGATCGCCTCGCCCGGTTCGAGATAGACCTCGACGCCGTAGTGTTCGCGGATGCGCTTCACCAGTGAAATCAGCGCAGGTACGTCATAATCGGAGCGGGTGATGTGATGCCCGCCGCCGAGATTCAGCCACTTCATCTGCGGGATGAATTCCCCGAATTTCTCCTCAAATGCGGCAAAGGTTGTCAGCAGATCGTCTGCATTCTGCTCACAGAGCGTGTGAAAATGCAGACCCTCCACGCCTTTCAGCAGTTCGGGGCGGAAATTCGCGCGTGTCACACCGAGCCGCGAGCCCGGTGCGCAGGGGTCATAGATCGCGTGGTCGCCCTGTGTCGAGCATTCGGGGTTCACGCGGATGCCGACGCTGACGCCCGCCTGCTTCCAGACCGGACGGTATTTCTCAAGCTGATTGAACGAATTGAAGCTGATATGATCGCAGAGGCGGCACAATTCAGAGAATTCATCCGGCGTGAACGCAGGCGCGAACACATGCGTTTCCTTGCCGAACTGCTCTCTGCCGAGCCGCGCTTCATACAGCCCGCTCGCAGTCGTGCCGCTGATGTACTGCGCAATCATCGGATACACCGCAAAGCATGAAAATGCCTTCTGCGCCAGCAGAATATGTGCGCCGCTCTCCTGCTCCACATGACGCAAAAGCTCCAGATTGCTCCGGAGCTTTGCCTCATCAATGATATAGCAGGGAGTCGGCAATTCCTGCCGCCGCATCATTCCACCGTCTGCGGGTTCTCATCGACAACCCACGGCAGACCCCACTTGTTCAGCATATCCATAAACGGATCGGGGTCGAATTCCTCAATCGTGCGGGCACCGGGATTGCGCCATGTTCCGTTCGCGACAAGCGCTGCACCGATCATCGCCGGAACGCCGGTCGTATAGGAAATCGCCTGAGAGCCGAGCTCCTTGTAGCATTCCTGATGATCGCATACATTGTAAATGTAGATCGTCTTTTCCTTGCCGTCCTTCACGCCGGTGAAGATGCAGCCGATATTTGTCTTGCCGACGGTGCGCGGACCCAGCGATGCGGGGTCGGGCAGCAGCGCCTTCAGAAACTGGATCGGAACGATCTCCGTGCCGTTGAAATTGATCGGCGTGGTGGAGAGCA
>CAMNAY010000064.1 GCA_946531975.1 uncultured Ruminococcus sp.
TTCTCTGCTCTGAACAGCAGATTGCTCACCCGCTCTGTGATCCAGACCTCTGTTTCGCCGATTTCCAGCCCGTAACCGGCAATGACCTGCCGGTCAAACTGCTTCAGCAGCGTGTCCAGTCCGTGCATCTGCGCCTTCTTCCGCGGGAACCGAATCCTGCTCTCAAACGAATTTTGCAGCAGCAGACCGTTTTCTCTGCAGATCGCGTGCCACTCCTCAGCCGTGTAAAACCGGATATGTCCGTCCGGTTTGAGCCGCATATAGGCATCCGCAAAACCGTCCTCATCATGAGGATTCGGTGCGGGATCGGAGAGAAAGAATGCGCCGCCCGGCTTCAGGATGCGCCGCACCTGCGCAATGCTGCTCCGGATATCCGGGAAATGGTGCAGCGCATACCGTGTGATGACCAGATCAAATGCGGCATCGGGAAACGGGAGCGTGATGCCGTTTCCCGGCACAAATGAGAGATTGTGCAGATGTTCTGCTTCTGCACGGATCCGATTTTGTTCCAGTGTCTTCTCCGCAATATCCAGCCCGGTCACAGACAGCTCCGGATGCTGCGCACTCAGCGCAAACGCCAGATAGCCGCTTCCCGTTCCCAGATCAAGAACCTGCATGCCGGAACGGAGCGGCAGAACCGCAAGAATCGCGTCCAGATGCGCCTGATCCTGTGTCTGCCTGTTATAGAAACTGCCCTCGGAAAAGCTCGCTTCAAAGCTGCTCCGTGCAGCCTGAATGCTGTCTGTGTGCATTGGTCCCTCCGTTTTCTGCCGGAAATCAGAATCTATCTTTCTGTAACGAACCGGGCAAGCTTCACATTTCCGTCTGTTTCAGCGGATATGATGCGGAATCCGCATTTTTCCGTGTAAAACTTCACATTTTCTTTCTTATCCGCAGGCGTAACCAGCGTGATCTTCTGCCAGTCATCATAAAGAGCCTTTACATACTGAACGGCTCTTGTACCGATGCCTTTGCCCTGATATTCCGGAACAATGCACAGACAGGTGATCTCATATTCTCCGATTCCCTGCATGTGACAGGCGACGCATCCAACCGGCTTCTGATCGCACAGGATGAGATATTTCGGATGATCTCTGATGGATGCTTCCATCCTTTCGACCGTTTTGCCGTATCCGGGGCATGTGCCGTATCTCCTGTAATCGCTGTAAAATGAAGCATTGTAGATACGCACCAGCATTTCCGCATCTTCTGCTTCTGCTTTCCGAAATGCAATCTGCATAGACAACCACTCCGCTAATTCCGAAATGACTGCGGGAGCAGCACCTCCCGCGTTTTGCGCATGACATGCGAGAGCTGAAATTCCCGCAGCACGCGCGCATGCGCTGCCGCACCGAATTTCGCCCGCAGCGCATCGTTTTCGATCAGAATACCGATTGCTTTGGCAAGTGCATCCGCATCGGACGGCGGAACTGTCAGTCCGGTCTGCCCGTCAAGGCTCACGAGCGGGACACCCGTCGGCAGTGCCGTATTGATGACCGGCTTGCCGTAGTACATCGCCTCAAGCTGCACGATGCCGAACGCCTCGCTGTTTGCGACTGACGGCAGCACGAATACATCGCAGTCCGCGAACATATCGCGCAGCTCCGGTGTCATGCGGCAGCCCAGAAAATGCACGCGGTCTGCAATGCCGAGCGCCTGTGCCTGTGTCCGCAGCTCCGGTTCGAGCACGCCGCCGCCCGCATAAAACAGCTCTGCATTGCCCTGCACCTTTGCAAAGGCGCGCAGCAGAACGTCTGCGCCCTTGTAGTAGACCAGCCGCCCGGCAAAGAGAATTTTCTTTGCGGTTTTGTCATGCAGCGCCGCATCCAGCGGGTGCATACCGGGTCTGCGGTCATACACCTGCGGGTCGATGCCGTAGGGGATCACCGTGCATTTTTCACGGTACGCCGGCAGATACGGCGAGCTGTCAATATGCGCCTGTGTTGCAGTGAGGATGACATCGGCGCGCTTCAGCAGACGCTTCATCAGCGGCCTGTAGAGCGTGAGCAGCTTCTTCTGCCGCACGACATCGCTGTGCCATGCGACCGCCACGCGCCCCTTGTAGCCCGAAAGCAGCAGCGACAGATCCGCGATCGGGAACGGCAGATGCAGCTCCACGGCATCCGAGACCATGACCCGCCGCCGGAAATCGCCGATATAGGACAGTGAGAGCGGACAGGACGCGATCGTGCCGAGGCTCGAAGAATAGGTCACGGACACGCCGTTCAGCTTTTCACGTTTCGTGAAGCCGATGCCGTCACGGCAGCACAGCACGCTGACTTTCGCGTATCTGCGCATATATTCTGCGGTCTGCTGCATCACTGTTTCAATGCCGCCGATATGCGGCGCGTATGCCTTGCCCGCGATCAGCAGGCGCGGCGCTTCACTGTGCCGTGCCATGATCTCTGCTCCGGTATTCATCCGCGAGGATGCTGTACCACACTTCGTCCACGGTCTTTCCGCGCACAAAGCCGTGCTGCCGCAGCACGCCCTCTTTCGTCATACCGATCTTCTGCATAACGCACCCGGATTTCGGGTTTTCGGCATTGTGTGTCGCCTCAATGCGCCGGAATCCGACCGTTTCAAACAGGTATTGCAGCACTGTATTCACCCCAGTTCTTTGTATACGTTCAGCAGCAGTTCCGCCGCATGCTCCCAGCTCATCTGTTTTGCGCGGACAAAGCCGCGTCTGCGCAGCTCCTGCCGCAAGTCTGCATCGGTCAGCAGGCGCTCCATGCCCTTTGTGACCGAAGCGGTGCTCTTTGCGTGACAGTACAGCGCCGCATTCCCCGCAGCCTCCGGCAGCGATGCCGCATCGGAGGTCAGCACCGGACAGCCGCACGCCATCGCTTCCAGCGGCGGCATGCCGAAACCCTCGTAGAGCGACGGAAATACAAATGCCAATGCGCCCGCATACAGCCCCGCCATGTCCGCAGACGGGATATATGACGGAAAGATCACATGCTTTGTCAGATGATTTTGCCGCACGGCATCGAAGATCTGCCCGTACTGCCAGCCCTTGCCGCCCGCCAGCACCAGCTTCGGCGCGTCCGGGTGCTTTTTCCGCAGCCCGGCATATGCATGCACCAGCCGCACCAGATTTTTGCGCGGCTCCAATGTGCCGAGATACAGAAAATAACGCTCCGGCAGGTGATGCGCCGCTTTTACGCGGGCGATCTCTGCATCGGACGGCGGCGCAAAGCGTTTTGTGTCAACGCCGCAGGGCACGACCCGCACCTTTTCTGCGAATTCCGGGTAGTATTTTGCGATCTCCCGCCGCGAAAATTCGCTGTCGGTCACGATGCGGTCTGCCCGCTTCATGGAACGCTTCAGCCCCGTTTTCAGCAGCATCCGCGTCCGGGTGCGCATCGTTTCCGGATATGCATGCAGCACCATGTCATGCACTGTCACGACCGTTTTGCCGTGTACCCCCGGCGGGACGATATAATTGAAAAAGTGCGTGAGATCCGCCCAGTTTCCCTGAAACAGACGGTACGGAACCGGCACGAAATTTGTCAGCATCCGGTAGAGCAGCGGCGAAAACCGCGCCGGATGCAGCGGGGTATTCTCCCGCACAAACGGCTGCATGCGCCGCACCTTTTCCTCCGGTGAACGCAGCGTGAAATATTCAAAGCGGTACTGCAATTCCGGGTGCAGGCGGGTCAGTGCTTCCGTGAGATTCGCCTCGCACCACCCCACGCCGGAGATCAGGTCGCCGGTCAGCGGCGATGCGTCAAATGCGATCCTTTTCATCGCAGTGACTGCCTGACCAGCTCCAGATCATGCTGCACCATGCGCGTGACCAGCTCGTCAAAGGAGATCTCCCGCTTCCAGCCGAGCACGCGCTCCGCCTTGGTCGGGTCGCCCAGCAGCAGCTCGACCTCCGCCGGACGGTAAAACGCCGGATTGACCCGCACGACCGTTCTGCCGCTTGTCTCGTCGATGCCGACTTTGTGCATGCCCTCGCCCTGCCATGTCAGCTCCATGCCCGCAGCGCGGAATGCGCACTCCGCAAACTCGCGCACGGAGCGTGTCTCACCGCTCGCGATCACATAGTCGTCCGGCTGCTCCTGCTGAAGCATCAGCCACATTGCACGGACATAATCTGCCGAATGTCCCCAGTCGCGCTTCGCGTCCAGATTGCCCAGCTCCACATGATCCTGCAATCCGAGCGAGATCCGTGCCGCCGCATCGGTGATTTTCCGCGTGACGAATTCCAGTCCGCGGCGCTCCGATTCGTGATTGAACAGAATGCCGCAGCAGGCGAACAGCCCGAAGCTCTCACGGTAATTCTTTGTGATCCAGTGGCCGTACAGCTTTGCAACACCGTAGGGGCTGCGCGGATAAAACGGCGTCTGCTCGTTCTGCGGGACTGCCTGCACCTTGCCGAACATCTCCGAGGTCGATGCCTGATAGAATTTCGCCTCCGGCTTGACCGCCCTTATCGCTTCGAGCATATTCGTGACACCGAGCGCATTGATCTCCGAAGTCGCGACCGGCTGCTCCCAGCTCGTTGCAACAAAGCTCTGTGCCGCGAGGTTGTACACCTCGTCCGCCTGTGAAATGCGCATTGCGGAGATCAGCGACACCAGATCAGTCATGTCCGCGTAAATGAACTGCACCCTGCCGCGCAGATGTGCCGCGTTGCCGAAATCGGCGGAGCTTTTTCTGCGCATGATGCCGTAAACCTCATAGCCCTTTTCGAGCAGCAGCTCTGCCAGATACGAGCCGTCCTGTCCGGTGATGCCGGTGATGAGTGCTTTTTTCATCGGTTTGCCTCCTGTTTTCCAAATCATTGCGCCGCGATCACAAAAGCTCGCCGCGTCCCTGTTCGCGGAGCATGTCGGTGATCTTGCGGATGCTCTGCGCGGAATCTGCGTCGCAGACCAGCAGCGCGTCGGGCGTATCAACAACGATGATATTTTCCAGCCCGACCGCCGCAAGCAGTCTGCCGCTGCTCTGTAAAATGCAGTTTTTTGTGCCGGCTGTCAGCACATCGCCGCTGCGGTAGTTGCCGTTTGTGTCGGTTTTGGCGATGCGGCGCAGTGCCGGCCAGCTTCCGACATCGTCCCAGCCAAAGCTGCCCGGAATCGTATACAGCCGCTTTTCATGCTCCAGAATGCCGAAATCGACCGAGATTGCGGGCATTGACGGAAACTCCGATTCCAGCACCGCCTCGAAATCGGGCGTTCCGGCTGCATCATACAGCTTCTGCGCAATCGCGCCGACTGCCGGCAGATGCGTCTGCACCGCATCAAGATAGACGTCCGTGCGCCATGCAAACATGCCGCTGTTCCAGAGATATTCGCCCGATTCCACATAAGCCCGCGCTGTTTCCGCGTCGGGCTTTTCGCGGAAGCTGTCCACCTGATAGACCCCCGCGGGTGCATCCGATGCGCGGGAAAACGCAATATAACCGTAGCCGGTTTCGGGGTAAGACGGCGTAATACCGATCGTCACAAGCGAACGGGTCTCCTCTGCCGCCGATGCCGCACGCAGCAGCGCATCCGCGCAGATCGCCTCGTGCCGGACAATGTGGTCTGCCGGGAGTACCAGCATCACGCTGTCGCCGAAGCGCTTTGCGATCACCGCAGCCGCAAGCGCAATGCAGGGGGCGGTATTCCGCGAGACCGGCTCCCGGAGCAGATTCTCCGCAGGCAGCGCCGAAAGCTGCGCCTTCACAAGCCCCTGATATTCACTGTTTGTCACGACAAAGACGCGCTCTGCCGGCACCAGTCCGCAGACGCGCCGGAAGGTCTTTTGCAGCATTGTCTCGCCGTCGCCGGTCAGCGACAAAAACTGCTTGGGGCAGTCCACCCTGCTCTGCGGCCAGAACCGTTCTCCGATTCCGCCCGCCATAATCACTGCTGTCAGCTCCATCTCTCTCAATCCTTTCTCCTGTTCTGCACCGACTCCTGCTGCGCCTCATTGCTCTGCGGCGGAATCACCGCTGTCTTAATCGTCATCAGCAGGATGCGCAGATCAAGCAGCACATTGTACTGCTCGATGTAAAGCAGATCCATCTTCAGCTTATCGACCGGTGCGGTATCATAGGCGCCGAACACCTGCGCATAGCCGGTCAGTCCTGCTTTCACCTGAAGCCGATAGTCAAATTCCGGACATTCCTTTGCATATTCCGCATGCAGCTCCGGACGCTCCGGACGCGGTCCGACCAGCGACATATCGCCCTTCAGGATATTGATGAGCTGCGGGAGTTCATCGAGCCGGAAGCGCCGCAGGACACGCCCGACACGGGTAATCCGGTCATCATGTTCTGCGGCAAGCACTGCAACGCCGTCCGCTTCTGCATCCGGCTTCATACTGCGCAGCTTGAGAATCTCAAACACTTTTCCGTCCTTTGTCAGACGCTTCTGATGATAGAATACGCAGCCGCCGTCTCCGAAACGGACTGCCGCCGCACAAATACCCAGAACCGGCGACAGCAGTACCAGCAAAATGCCCGACACTGCAAGATCAAAGCAGCGCTTCACAACCCGCTGCGTCAGGGTCAGCCCCTCATTCCGGCTGAGAATCAGCGGCGTATCAAACAGCCGCAGCTCCTCGCCGCCGCGCAGCAGAATATCGGAAATCTCCGGGACCGTATAGGTGCGGATCCGCCTGCCGCAGCAGTATTTCAGGAGCCGGTCGCGCAGCGGCAGCGGCAGATCACAGAGGATCACACCGTCAAACTGCCCGATCACCTCTGTGATCCGGCGAAAACCGCCCGCACAGCTCACGCTCTCACAAATCATATATTTATCGACGCGGCTGCTCATTTTCATGACCAGTGCTGCCGCATCCTCCGAGCCGTAGACCACAGCGAGCTTCCGCGGCGGATACAGCCGGAAATACAGCCGTCCGATCAGCGAGGACCAGAGCGCGATCGTTACAAAATCCAGCCCGGTCAGCAGCACCACCGGCGAGACTGCCATGAACCGTCTGCCGATGACGCTGATCTGAAAATACGTGATAAAATTGACCAGTACAATGCCCGTCAGCTGATAATACACCAGATCGCTGCGCCGCAGATATCCGAACCGGAAGCAGCGGTACACCTGAAACACCAGCGCAGTCAGCACCGTATAGATCAGCACAACGACCCAGTTTCCGCGGCGGAAAAACGGCGCGATGATCGCGTCGGCATAATACCGCCACCAGATGATCCCGTACCAGAGCGTCAGCAGCCCCAGCAGCAGCCAGCCCGCAGCACCCGTCACCAGATGGCGGTATTTCCGCTCATTGATCTTCATGCTGCAAGTCTCCTTTCTCCGCAGCAGATGCATCTTCTGTCAAGGGAAATTCTGCCCGTTTCGCAGAAAAACATGCACAGCCCCTGCATTTCTACGGAACGCAAGGGCTGTTTTGAGACTACAAACCGGCTGCCCGCCGGCAGGATCATGACGGATGCTCCGTTTTTGTCGCGGAGATCACACAGATCTCCGGCGGGTTGAACAGTCTGAGCTTTCCGAGCCCTCCGCTGACAACCATCGCGGAATCACCGTCTGTAAAGCAGCCTTTGTCATATTTCGGAAACAGTCTGCGCTCCGGCGACAAGACGCCGCCCAGCAGCGGCAGCCGGACAGCACCGCCGTGAACATGCCCTGAAAGCGTCAGTGCCGCGCCCCATTCCGCATAAAAAGAAAACCAGAGCGGATTGTGTGCCAGCAGCACGGTATTGGGCGGGCAGGCGCCGAAGCGGGCGCGCAGCACATCTGCCGTGAACGCCTTTTTGCCTGTGAATCCGAGCAGACCGCCGCCTCTGTAATAGGAGGACGGCAGCGCCAGCCCTGCGAACGGGATGCCCTGTATCATCACCATCTGATTGGTGAGGTAGGTCACGCCGCTTTCCCGCATGATGCTGCGGTATTCGCCGTAGAGCGATGGCGGAAGATCCGCCTCGTGATTCCCCGGCACTGCCAGCACCGGTGCAATCGCACAAAGTCCGCGCAGAAGACGCTTTGTCTCCGTGAAATCCGTTTCCGTGCGCGAAACCAGATCGCCGGTAATCACGATCAGCTCCGGCTCCAGTGCTTCCGTCTTATGCAGCAGACGCATATGATGCCTGCCGAATCTTCGCTTGTGCAGATCGCTGAGCTGCACAGTCCGCGGCAGTCCGCGCACCGGCACCTGATATTCCTTCACGCAGAGCAGCGCCGTATTCTCGACGGCTCCCGCTGCACCGAGCAGTGCGGCACCTGCTGCGATCCATTGCTTTTTCATGTTCCGGTTCAAATCCTTTTCCGTATTTCATTGTGTATGCTGATTTATACTGTGACAGGCTCACGCACTGCGGTATTCTGTTTCTGTATGATCTTCCGCACCGGCTGCTTTGTGTCCGCATCCTCCATCGCAGCGACCAGACTGCGCAGACGGATCTTTGCCGCGCCGAGGTTGTTAATCTCGTCGATCTTGAGCTGTGTATAGAGCTTGCCGCCCTTTTCGAGGATGCTTCGCACCTCATCGGTCGTCACGGCGTCAATGCCGCAGCCGAAGGACACCAGCTGCACCAGCTGCAT
>CAMNAY010000065.1 GCA_946531975.1 uncultured Ruminococcus sp.
ATATCGTGCTGGAAGGTCAGCTCGGCGCTCTGCGTGACCTGACCAACGGTATCTACCCGATGACCACTTCGTCTTCTACGCTCGCAGGCTACGGCGCTGTCGATGCCTGCCTGCCCCCGCACGCAATCCAGCGCGTCATCACTGTCGTCAAGGCATATTCCTCCTGCGTCGGCGCCGGTCCGTTCACAACCGAGATCTTCGGCGATGAGGCGGATGAGCTGCGCAGAAAGGGCGGCAGCAACGGCGAATTCGGTGCAACAACCGGCAGACCGCGCAGAATGGGCTGGTTCGATGCAGTTGCTACCCGCTACGGCGTGGCACTTCAGGGCACAACCGATGTTGCCCTCTCTCTGATCGACGTTCTGGGTTATCTCGATGAAATTCCGGTCTGCGTCGCTTATGAGATCAACGGCGAGCGCACAACGGAATTTCCGAGCGGCGACCGCCTCGACATCGCAAAGCCGATCTACGAGAAGCTGCCCGGCTGGAAGTGCGATATTTCCGGCATCACGGAATATGACAAGCTGCCGAAGGAAGCAAAGGACTACATTGACTATGTCGAGAAACTGATCGACTGCCCGATCACGATGATCTCGACCGGTCCGGACCGTGCTGACATGATCTATCGCTGATCTATCCACAAAAAACAACCCCGCCGTTCCCTGAAAAAGGAGCGGCGGGGCTTTTGTATTTTATTTCATCAGCTCTGCTGCGAGTGCCTTGACCTGTGCGCGGCTCTCGTCATTCAGTGCAGATTTGATCTGCACCGTCGTGTCAGTGTAGGTGAGATTCTTGCAGCCCTCCAGCGCGGCACGCATCGACTTTGCTGCCTGAAGCGCCCAGCTTCCGTTCTCGATCATGCCGACCAGACGGTTCTGATAATTGCGCTCCGTCAGGGCGTGGATGAAGGTCTCCATCGTCGGGAACATGCCGGCATTGTAGGTTGTTGTCGCGAGGACGATCTTGCCGTAGCGGAACGCATCCTCGACTGCTTCTGCCATGTCGCAGCGTGCAAGGTCATTGACCGCAACCTTCGGGCAGCCAGCCGCTTCCAGCTCTGCTGCAAGCATCTCCGCTGCTTCCTTCGTGTGACCGTAGACCGAAGTATAGCAGATCACAACGCCGTCGGTCTCTGTGCCGTATGCAGACCACGTATTGTACAGATCGAGGTAATAGCCGAGATTCTCAGTCAGCACCGGTCCGTGCAGCGGGCAGATGACCGCGATGTCAAATGCAGCAGCTTTCTTCAGCAGCGCCTGCACCTGTGCGCCGTACTTGCCGACAATGCCGAAATAATAGCGGCGGGCTTCGCATGCCCAGTCATCGTCCTCGCAGTCCAGTGCGCCGAACTTTCCGAATGCGTCCGCCGTGAAGAAAACCTTGTCCCTGCGGTCATAGGTCATGATGACCTCCGGCCAGTGAACGAACGGTGCACCGACGAATTCCAGCGTATGTGTGCCGAGTTCGAGGGTATCCTTCTCCTTGACAACAATCCGGCGGTCGGCATAATCCGTGCCGTAGAACTGTGCAAGAATCTGGAATGCTTTGACCGAAGCGACCATTTTCGCCTCCGGATACTTCTCCATGAATGCGGTGATGTTTGCGGAATGATCGGGTTCCATGTGCTGCACGATCAGGTAATCCGGCGTTCTGCCGCCCAGTGCTTCTTCGAGATTCTTCAGCCACTGTTCGCCGAAATTTGCATCGACGGAGTCCATGACCGCGATCTTTTCATCGAGAATCACATAAGAATTATACGCCATGCCCTCCGGCACAACATACATGCCCTCAAACAGATCAAGCTCGTGATCGTTGACGCCGATATAGCGGATATCGTTGGTGATATTCATAGCGGTTTTCTCCTTTTGGTCATAATCAATTTTTTGTTTTCAGCTTCGTGTTTTTAATGCGGGCAGCCCCCATTAAAAATCTGCCGGAGGCACTTTATTCAGCCTTCGGTGTGCCGTGCAGAATCTCGCCGTTCTTCCAGATCAGCTCATTGACGCACGCATTCTCATCGTGCAGTGCCGTCACGTTCTTCACGGTTGTCTCAGCGATATTACTCAGTGCTTCCTCGGTCAGAAATGCCTGATGCGAGGTCACAATGACATTCGGCATGGAGATCAGCCGTGCAAGCGTATCATCATTCAGGATATGTCCGGAGAGATCCTCATAGAAATAGTTGGTCTCCTCCTCGTACACATCGAGGCAGGCGGCACCGATCTGACGCGCCTTGATGCCCTCAAGCAGGCACTCTGCATCAATGAGCGCGCCGCGGGAGGTGTTGATAATGACGACGCCCTTCTTCATCAGCTTGATTGTTTCGCAGTTGATGAGGTGGCGCGTCTCCTCGGTCAGCGGGCAGTGCAGCGAGACGATATCGCTTTTCGCGAGCAGCTCCTCCAGCGTGACATATTCAATGTCAGAGTCCTTCGCAGGGAACTTATCATACGCGATTACATGCATTCCAAAGCCGCGGCAGATATCAATAAACACTTTTCCGATTTTTCCGGTACCGACGACACCGACGGTCTTTCCGTGCAGATCGAAGCCGGTCATGCCGTTCAGCGAGAAATTGAAATCACGGGTACGGATATACGCCTTATGAATGCGCCGTACAGACGTCAGCAGAAGCGCCATTGCGTGTTCTGCAACCGCATAGGGACTGTATGCAGGCACATGCACGACACGCAGTCCGCAGTTTGCAGCAGCCTTCAGATCGACGTTGTTGTAGCCGGCGCAGCGCAGTGCAACGTATTTGCAGTCCAGATCTGCGAGCTTCTCCAGCACATCGGCATCCAGCGTATCATTGACAAATGCGCAGACGCCGTCGCAGTTGCGCGCAAGCTCTGCGGTATCCTCTGTCAGGCGGGTGTCATAGAACTTAAACTTGATGCCATACTCAGCGCCGAAACGCTCGAAGGATGTTTTATCATAAGGCTTGGTATCAAAAAAAGCAAATCTCATAGGGTATCTACCTCCGGTCTAACCATACAAAACACTTGAAATATAAAACGACCTGCTCTGCCGATACAGCAGAACAGGTCGTGTACGAACAGAATCAGTTGATGATTGTCTTTTCTGTTTCCTTGTCGAAGAGGTGAATCTTCTCTGCATCGAAAACCACGTCGATCTCGTCCTGCGGACGTGCAGTGGACTTCGGGGAAACACGGGCAGTCATCTTCACGCCCTCGAAATCAAGGTACAGATAGGTCTCAGCGCCCATCAGCTCGGTGATCTCAACAACGCACTTGACAATACCGGTCGTTGCATTTGCGAGATACTGCGGCTCATCGTGGACGTTCTCCGGACGGATACCGAGGATCACTTCCTTGTCGATGTAGTGCTCAAGATCCGGAGTAACCTTGCTCTGCGGCAGGATGACCTCAGACTTGACGCCTCTGCTGGACTTGGTATCCTCAGAACCGAACTGAACGACATACTGACCGTCACGATAGATCAGGACAGCGTCGATGAAGTTCATCTGCGGAGAACCGAGGAATCCTGCAACGAACTTGTTGCACGGAGTCTCATAGAGGTTCTGCGGGGTGTCGATCTGCTGGACGTAGCCGCCCTTCATAACGACGATACGGTCACCCATCGTCATAGCCTCAGTCTGGTCATGCGTAACATAGATGAAGGTGGTACCGAGGCGCTTATGAAGCAGGGAGATCTCGGTTCTCATCTGTGCACGGAGCTTTGCGTCGAGGTTCGACAGCGGCTCGTCAAGCAGGAAGACCTGCGGATTACGGACGATTGCACGGCCCAGCGCAACACGCTGACGCTGACCGCCGGACATTGCCTTCGGCTTACGGTTCAGCAGCGGAGTCAGGTCCAGAATACGTGCAGCTTCCTCAACCTTACGGGCGATTTCATCCTTCGGCACCTTACGGAGCTTCAGACCGAATGCCATGTTATCGAAAACGGTCATATGCGGATACAGAGCGTAGTTCTGGAACACCATTGCGATATCGCGGTCCTTCGGCGCGATGTCGTTGACCAGACGGTCGCCGATGTACAGCTCGCCCTCGGAGATTTCCTCCAGACCGGCGATCATACGCAGAGTTGTGGACTTACCGCAGCCGGAAGGTCCGACCAGAACGATAAATTCCTTGTCACGGATCTCAAGGTTGACGTCCGAAACGGCGACGACGCCGCCGGGATACTTCTTATAGATCCCCCGTAAAGATAAGCTTGCCATTCTCATGTCCTCCTGTGAATTTTCAAAATTTATCCATGCAGGGGAGCGCAGAGGGACGGACAATTCCCAAAGCAGCCAGCCTGCAAGTGTACGGCACGCCGCACACCAAAATGAAACAATGCCTTGACAGAGCAGCGCACCTCTCCAAATATGCGCACAACTCTGCTGATACTATCATACCAGATTTTGAAGCGCAGGTCAAGATGATAATTGACCAAACTTATTTCCCTGACTTTATCCAATATGACGAATAATAACAACGCGCAAATTCGCAAACTTCCGAAATATGCGATTTCATCAACATATTATTTGCATCCTTGTCTAAAATATGCAAATAGGAACCTGCGGGTAAATCCGGCGGAAGCGGGACGCATCCGATCTGGATCCGCAGCAGTTGTTCGACAAAATTGCCTGCTGCTGCGAACATTCTGCGCACCTGATGATACTTGCCTTCATGCAGTTCGACGACTGCGAGCCGTTCCGCGATTGCTTCGCTTTCCGCGGGCAGGCAGGGCTCCTCCGTATCTCCTTCCCGCAGCAGAATCCCGTCACGGAACGCAGACTGAATCTGCTTTGTAAACGGATCACGCAGTGCGGCGAGATAATACTTCGGCGCATGCGATTTCGGGGAGAGCATTTTATGTGTCAGCTGTCCGTCATCGGTGATGAGCAGCAGCCCGGAGGTATCCTTATCCAGTCTTCCGGCGGGCGTCAGTCCTGCGAACCGGTCCTCCGGTCTGAGGAGATCCAGCACAGTTTTCTGCGATTTATCACGCGAGGCGGTAATGACGCCGGTCGGTTTATGCAGCAGAATATACCGGAACTTCTGATATACGACCGGTTTCCCGCGGAGCGTCACCGCATCGGTCCCCGGCTGAATTGCCGCATCGGGTTTTCTGAGCTGAACGCCGTTGACTGTTACGGCGCCGCTGCGGATCAGGGCTGCGGCTTCCTTTCTGGAAAGCGCAGTCTGCTCCGAAAAAAATCTGTCCAGACGCATAATCTGCCTCCGGTCTGTAATATCTGTTCCCTTGTCCGCATACGGTAGAGCAAGGGGGGATTCTCATGAAAAAAAGCACGCAAAATCTGCTGCGGGCTGCCGCGGCTGCAATGCTGCTGCTGATCTTCGGAATTCTGTTTTCTCTCACTGCAAAAAAGCCCGTCAAGCAGGATGCGGTGATCCTCAGCACGCCGCAAATGCGCGAAGCATGGCTCAATCTGCGCGGCTGGAAGGTTGATGCACCGCAGACGGAGACAATCCGGATTCCGCAGAGCTGGCAGACACAGGCAGGGCAGCGCTGGCTGTCAATTCAGACGGAGCAGGGCTTCACGCCGGAACAATACGCGGGGCAGGAGGCAACACAGTACCGGTATCCGGTGCTGAACGCGCCGAACGAATGGTACATTGCGGAGCTGCTGCTCTGCGGTCAGACGCTGATTGCTGCAGACATCTATGATGCCTCAACGCAGATCATGCAGAAGGTTCGCTGACAGAATCCTTCGTTTTCTCCTGCATTTCGCTGATGATGCGGACAAAATCCGCGACATCGGAAAACGCCAGATACACCGACGCGAACCGGACATACGCCACAGGGTCGATCTTTTGCAGACGCTCCATGACCATACTGCCGATGCGGTCGGGGGAGACATTCGTCACCATTTCATTTGCAAGCTCCGCTTCGATCTCATCGACGATTCCGTTGACCGCTTCCATCGAAACAGGGCGTTTTTTGACTGAATTATAAATACCGGCAAGGAGCTTGTTGCGGTTGAACGGCTCGAAGCTGCCGTCCCTTTTTGCGACCATGACCAGCGGACGTTCCACGACCTCGAAAGTCCAGAATCGCTTTCCGCATTTCTGGCATGCACGGCGGCGCTTCTTTTTTCCTTCAACGGAACGCGAGTCAATCACCTTGGTGTCTTCCTCGCCGCAGAACGGGCATCTCACAGTCGTTCACTTCCCTTCGCTTTTTTTGATCAGGCGTTCCAGCCGGTTATAATCTTCGGCAAGCTCTGCGGGATTCCCGAAGGCATCCCGATACAGCTCAAGCGTCACCGCACCGTCAAAGCCCTGTGCGGAGAGCTGCTGCAAAAACGGAACGATCTCAAAGCGTCCCTTGCCGAGCCGGAGACAGTCGCCTTTGTCGCTGTGGTCACTCATATGCACATGCACGATATGACTGCCGACCGCTCTGATGGCTTCGCTGATATTCATTCCCGCCCGCACAGCCTGCTTGACATCAAACGTCAGGCACGCCTCCGGACCGAGAATCCTGCAAAAATCGCGCAGAAACCGGAGCTTTCCGCTCTCACAGCGGACGACATTCTCCTGCGTGACAGTCACGCCGAAGGGCTTTGCCGCTTCACAGAGCATATGAAACCGCTCGCAGTAGATTTCAGTCTTACAGGTTCCTGCCAATGCACCGTGCAGAACATAATACTTTGCACCGAGGATTTCCATTGCAGCAAAGATGTGCTTTGCTTCCTCCAGATCATCCGTACATCTGCGCGGATAATTGGAAAAGAGCATGTAACCGTCGCACATCGGCGGCCACGGATGCACAGAGCAGCAGGTCATTCCGAACCGGTTGAGCATGGCACGCAGGTCATTGGCATAGACCTGACGGCATTCCGAAGGTGCATTCAAAAAAATCTCAACATTGCGGATACCGTTTACACAGAGGTCATAGAGCGCGTCCTCCGTCGGTTTCGGATACAAACAGGATGTTGATACTGCCGGAATCATCCAACCGCCTCCCGCCATCCGTAATGTATAATAATCCCGATATATTATAACACGAAGCACCCTGCAAAAGCAAGGTGCTTCGTACATTTTTAGTAATTCATACAATGATTGTATGATTATTTCATGTGCTTTTCAACAATCTATGCATTGCTGAATCCTGTTGAAATCAGTCCGCAGACTTTGCCTTGTTTGCGCGTGTTTTCCACGATGTCCAGAGCATCGGAGCGAGGCACAGCGAGGAATAGCATCCGGAGATCATACCGATGGTCATCGGAATGCTGAAGTGCTGGATCGAGGTCACGTTGCGCACAACCGCGAAGACCGTGACAATCAGCATTGCAGCGATCGTGGTAACCGAGGTACGGACAGTTCTTTTGATCGTCTGGCTCAGGGAGATATTGACCAGCTTGGGCAGCTTGGTGTCTGCCGGCAGCAGGCTCTGGTTCTCACGGATTCGGTCGTAAATAACAATCGTATCGTTGACGGAGTAACCGAGAATGGTCAGGATAACTGCCATGAAGTTCGAGTCGATCTCAAAGCCGCAGACAACGAATGTACCAAAGACGATTACGAGGTCATGCAGCAGTGCAACGACTGCGAATGCACCGGCGCTCCAGCCGGAAATACGCTTGAATCGCCATGCGATATAGAGGATCAGGATTATGGCTGCGAAGATTGCAGCGACAAGGCACTTTGCGAGGAAGGTCTTACCGGAATTTGCAGCAACGTCGTTCGTTTCGAGCGATTCGATCTGTGCATCCGGATACTTCTCCTGAAGCTTTGTCAGCAGTTCATCCTGCATGGAAGCATCAAATGCCTTTTTCATGCTGAAAGAAAGCGTAAAGGTTTTCTGACGCTCGCCGGTGAAGGTCTCACCGGTCTGCACCTTCACAGAAGTTCCGAGCTGGTCGGATGCGAGGGAAGAAATCTCATTTTCATTGATACCGCCGGAATAGCTGTACGATGCGATTGTGCCGCCCTTGAATTCGATCGACACCTTGACACCGAAAATGAAGCAGCTTGCAAGCACAAGGACCATCAGAACGGCAGAGAGAATAAAGAACTTCTTGCGGTTGCCGTAAAAATCGCGTACCTTGACCTGACTCAGCAGAGATTCGACATTGGTCTTGTTTGTGTTCTTCTTTGTCTTGCTCATTTCTCAGCACCTCCGTACAGCTTTCTGTTCTGGAAGCATTTGAACTTCGA
>CAMNAY010000066.1 GCA_946531975.1 uncultured Ruminococcus sp.
CATCGCAGACTGCATCGGCTACTACTACCGTCAGGCACTTCGTTCGGAGAACGCATCCGATTCCTATGAGATTCCGAATAAGACAGTGTTCGGCGACGAATACGCGACCGCACACATGGTCAGCTTTGAACAGCTTGACGGCTTCAATGCCGGCTCATGGACACTCAAAAACGGTGCATATGTCAAGAGCGGCGGCTCGCCGATGAAGTTCTCAGTCAACGGCAAGGGCATTCTGCTGCTGTTCCAGTCCAATTCGCAGGGCATGGGCGCAGTGAATGTCACTGCAAACGGCAAAACCAACAAGGTTTCTGCAAACCTTCAGTATACATGGGGCGGTCAGGACGGTGACGTCGGCTATTATCAGCCGCAGGCAGGCAAGATCGACATTGAGATCTCCGACGGCGGCAGCGGCAATTTCGTCCTCTACGGCATTGCGGTCATTGAATGACCGATTCCGCCGGATGTGTTTGCCAGATTCTTTCAACTGCCCGCATACTATTGACTTTTTCAATGAAATCTGGTAAACTGTATTCATGCAAGGCGTGACTGAATGAACACAGGACACCTCGCTGCTGTGAGGTGTCCTGTGTTTTTTGTCCGAATGAAAGGAGTAATTCTATGAAAAACAAACAGCGGCTCACTGCGCTGCTTTCTGCCGCAGTTCTGACGGCAGGCTGCGCTGCGGCTCTGCCGGAGACAGCAGCACAGGCAGCAGGAAGCTATCAGCATATCGTTGTCCTCGGAGACAGCATCTCCTCCGGATATCAGCTCGGAACCGGTGAGGCAGGCTATTATGATATCCTCGCAGACTGCACCGGCGGTACAGTAACAAATTATGCCGTTGCCGGTCACACAACCGCTGACCTGCTCGGCGTGATCGCTGACAGCAGCAAGCAGAATGCAATCAAAAACGCTGACCTGATCTGCATCAGCATCGGCGGAAACGATCTGATGAAGCCTGCAAAAGCAGTCCTTGACCAGAAACGGAAAGCCGGTGAAACCATGATTGACACCATCAAGCGTCTCGCCAAAGAGGGCAAACCGGATGAACTGATCGCAGAGCTGACCAGTGAGCTTCGTAAACCGCGTTCTGCTGCGGTCACGAATTTTTCTCAGATTGAGCAGGACCTCCGTGCCCTGAATCCGAACGCGGCGATTGTCATGCAGACACTCTATAATCCGTTTGAGGTCAGCGAAGCAATGCTGAAGGCGCAGCTCTCTGAAGCAAACCAGAAAAACTATCAGAGCCTGCTGAACTACGTCAGCGGCAACGAAAAAATCCTGAACAACGCGATAAAAAAGCTGGAGACCGTATCCGTTGCAGATGTCAGCAGCAATTTCAGCGGAAGCGGCTGGCTCTATACCCGCTTTACCAATAATGCGACCAAGGGCGATGTTCACCCCAATGCCGCAGGACATGCACTGATTGCCGCAACGGTCATGGACACGCTCGGCAATGTTGCAGGGACTTCACAGAAGACCGCACAGGCGCTCAACAATATGCTGCGGACAGATTTCGCGGAGCTTCCGGCAGATGATCTCGCGCTGATGAGCAAATACGCTGCGGCAGAGACCGCCCTCTGCGGCGATGCGGACGTCAACGGAACCGTTGGCGGCGACGATGCACAGATCACACTGCAATGGTATGTCAACCTTCTCGCAGGCAAGCAGGTTGCAAAAACGCAGCGGGAATTCAGCATTTCCGATGTGAATGCGAACGGTGTGATCGGTGCAGACGATGCACAGTTTATCCTGCAATTCTATGTCAACCGTCTGGCAGGAAAAACTTCCAAGTGGGCAACCGTGACCGGAAACCCCAATGCTCCGGTAAGCACCGCCCTGATGACACTCAAATAAATCTGCATATCATAAGCGCCCCGAAGCTCAGACCGGCTTCGGGGCGCTTTCTGTTCCGTTCAGGTGCTCATTCCTGTGAATTCGGGATATTCTGCATAATCTGAAGGATAAACTCGCCGATGCAGAACAGCACAAACAGAATGCAGCCGACATTGACACAGGCAGTCGTAAAACGCTTGCCCTTCGGGAGCGGCGCAGCAGGCGGATTCACACGGAACCGCTTCCGGAAAACAATCAGCAGCACAAAACCGGTTATAATCACCGCCCACATGCAGATGACAAAGATCAGAAGCGGCTTGATCTCGCCGAGAAGCTGCATCGTTCCGCTGATATCATTGTTTTCAAGAAGCTCCGTCAGTTCATCCAGCCGCTTCAAATACTTGCCGAATATCATCGGTACGACTGTACCGACTGAATTCATCATCATATGCAGCGTGATCGTATAGCGCACACGTCCGGTGCGGACATAAATAAACGCAAAGAACATGCCCAGCGCCGCCGCATAAAAGAACTGCGTGAAATTGCCGTGGAACAGTCCGAACATGATGCCGGAGAGCAAAATCGCAGCCTTGTCGCCGTATTTGCGCACGCGGTCGATCAGAACCTTCCGGAACAGCATCTCCTCGATAAACGGCGCAAAAATCACCGCGAGGCAACCGAACAGGATATTGCTCTCACCGAAGACGCCCTCCTCGATAAAATCAGAACTGGTCTGAACGCCGAGAATCCGCGTCAGAATCGCATTGACAATGATACCGATATAATTACAGGCGACGGAAATCGTTTCGCAGCAGAAAAATGCAAGAATGATCTGTCCGACATTCATATGCTGTTTTTCCGGCGCATGTGTCTCCATTTTCCGCGAAATCAGCAGGTAAATCGGGAATGCGATCAGATACATCGGCGCAAACTGGACAATGTACTTCCAGTTCAGGCTCAGCTTCTGATACACGCCCGTGACGCCCAGCAGCGCAACCAGACCGTTCGTCAGCAGGAAACCTGCCAGCGCATAAATCGCCAGATGCAAAAAGCTCAGGGAATAAGCAGTTCTCGCAGCGGGAATATTCTCATCTCCGACTGCTGCCTGCTGCGGCAGTTCGGAATTCATTTCCGGATAATCCGGCATATTCAGCCTCCTTTCAGTCAAGCACGAAAAGCAGCGGCATCAACTGTCGCTGCTTTTCCATCACATCACTTATCCGGATCGACCATGATACCGCCCGTTCTCGGGTCGATACCGCGCGCACGAAGCTGCTTCTCAAATTCCTTATTGATCTTGTCAACCTTCTTGCGGCGCTTTGCCTCTGCTGCCGAGATCGGACCGGTCGGAACATCCGGCATTGCAGATGCAGGCTTTGCGGGTGTAGCGGGCTTTTTCTTCTTCTTTTCCGGAATATGGTATTCCGTATAGTTGATTGCCTTGCCCTCGTCCTTTTTCTTCTTCTTCGGATCCTCAATGCCCATAGATGCCATCAGATCGTCGAGATCCATGACAGGAACGCCGGCTGCCGGCGCACTGGTTGCCTGCGAAGGTACAGGCGCGGTGCGCGGAGTCTCAGGAGGTGCATTGTACACCGGCTCATTGATCGGAATGGGATTTCCGAGCTCATCGTATGTCTGGAAGAGCTGTCTGCCGTCTGCGCTGTAACCGACGAAGAGCGGCGGTTTGGTATTGGTCGTTTTCTTTGCAGCGGGCGGAACAGCGAAGAAATTGGTTGCAGGTGCTGCCGGAACCGGATACGGATACCCCATAATCGGCTGAACGGGAACCTGACCGTAAGGCATCTGCGGGTACGCAACGGCGGGCTGCGGAACCGCGTAAGCCTGCGGCATAGCAGGAAGTCCGAAGCCCTGCGGAATCGCCGCAGCGGTCGGATACACAGGCTGCTGCATCGGCGGAACCGGCATCTCCGGAATCGGCGGTGCAGGCGGTACGGGCGGCAGATCCAGTGTCGGAACGGCTGCCGCAGCCGGAACAGCGGGAACACCCGGAACCTCCAGCGTCGGCAGAACGGTCGATACAGGCGGTGCGGTCGGAACAGTCGGCTCTGTCAGCGTCGGGAAATCGGTCTGAACCATCTCAGACGGATGATCGGGAACCTTCATGCCTTCCGGAACAACCAGCAGATCGTCCAGTCCGTCAGAAGCGGGCTGCGGTGCAGGCTGGTGCATATGGCTGAACGGATCGTAATCGTCCTCGACCGGTGTCGGTGTGACCTCGATCACATCCTCCGGCTCGGCAATCGGCTCCGGAACGCGGGCAGCGGGCTGCTCAACCGTCGGAATCTCGATTGTGACCTGACCCTCGGCATTATGCTCAGGAGCAGGCTGACCGCCGAAGAGACTGTTGGCGAGGCTGTCGAGTGCCTGACCGCCGGTCTGCGGTGCATGAGAGAACTGTGCGAGAATATCGTCCGGACTTGTCACGCCGGAAGGTGCAGAGACCTCCGGAACAGCCGGTGCCGGAGCGGGCTGTTTGCCCGGCTTCGGGATCGAAAACTGTGCAAGCAGATCGTCTGCGTTGCCCGCAGCGGGAGCGGACGGAACAGACGGAATTGCAAACTGTGCCAGAACATCGTCAGCCGGGACAGGTGACGGAGCCGGTGCGGGTGCAGGAATCGGTGCAGGCGGCGGGGTCATGCCCGGAACAGAAGTCGGCACCTTCGGAATCGCAAACTGTGCCAGAACATCGTCAACCGGAGCGGGCGACGGTGCCGGTGCGGGTGCCGGAGCAGGCGGCGGGGTCATACCCGGAACAGAAGTCGGCACCTGCGGAATCGCAAACTGTGCCAGAACATCGTTCTGCGGAGCCGGTGCGGGCATCGGAGCCGGAGACGGGATCGGTGCGGCACCGACATTCGGTGCGGGCATAGATACCGGTGTCGGGATCTCAGGTGCAGGTGCATCAATCGGCTTCTGCTTCTCCTGCGCGGCCATGGACTTGCGCATGGAAGGCGGCACATAGGCACCGCCCTTTCCGGCATCCGGCTGCTGCGGTGCAGCGGGCTGTGCATGTCCGTGATTGTGCTTTTCGAGCGCACGCTCACGCTTGAGTGCCTTCTGCTCAGCCTTGAGCTGGGCAGCCATTTCCTTATTCGACTCCTTGATCTGCTTTTTCGCGATCAGAGTCTTGCATTTGTCACAGGTGAGCTGCATGATATCGTTCATTTCGCCCGCCGTGGTGTACAGACCGAGATTCTCCGGTCTGGTCAGGTTGATACCGCAGGCAGTCTTTTTGCCATTCTCGGTACCGTGGATCATTTTCGTTCCTTTTGTGGTCGCTATCAGGTCAACATGCATACGAGACATACCTCCGGAAGGTATAGATTTTTCTACAATTATCATTATACTACACTTTCGGTGCAAATGTCAACACTTTTGCGAAGAAAAAGAAAAATTTGTCTAAGTTTTTGTGCATTACAGAAAAGACGCATTCACTTTTTGGCATACCTGACAGTTTTTGACAGGTTCCGGCGATTCCGGATCCGGAACTCAGCGGCAGCAGCTCAGGAATCGGATGAAGTCCAGCTTTGCAAATTGCTCTGAGCCGCTTTCTGCGAGCGCAGCGGGCAGCATGAAAATGACCATGGCAGTCAGCAAAGCCTTCTGCGGTGTCCGGCTGTACCGGCTGACCGCAAACACACCGCATGCCACCAGCAGCGCGGCACCGAACCGCAGGATCATCAGCCAGATCACCGCCGATTTCAGCGTGATCGAAACCGGAATCCACTGCAAATAGGCAATGCTCTGTGCGGGTGCATTCAGCATCGGCAGACCCGCCTCCCGATACAGATGCAGCAGATAGATCCCGTGCAGAGCCGTCGAAGCCAGCGCCGTCAGCAGCGCAATCCAGATGAACTGCCGCGCGCGCATGCCGAGTCTGCCGTGTTTGGTGCTTCGCAGCAGCATCAGGGTGTCATAGCGGTTATCGTACGCGCAGATCCCGTGGAACGCGAAAATCAGGAACAGCAGCAGCACCATGCAGCAGCGCCGCTCCGAGGCAGTCTCTTTGAACAGAAGCTGATACGCCTCCTCCCGCACGATCCATGCAGGTCTGCCGGTTTTTGCCGTATACCGCGCATTGTGCAGCAGCTTCGAGAGCATCTGTTCATTCAGCTGAAGATTGTTCCGGTATTGCTGCAAAGACTGCTCGATGATGCCGTGCCGCTGGTGATTCTCCGGTTCCTTCCGCTGTGCTTCCGCCAGCTGCTTCTGCGTCTTCACGACAAGATCTGCCAGAAAATATGTCCGCTCCGCTGATTTTTGCACCTTTTCCCGCGTGACCTCTCCGACGTACTCCTTATACAATGACTTGGAACCGTCACTGATCGGTGCATAGATGCGGATATCCCGCCAGAGCGACACACCGAACAGTGCGGCAGCCGCGGCAACCAGCAGTGCGCTCTGTGCAATCAGCAGCTTCCAGCCCTCTGCCCCGAACCTTGTATGCACCGGCAGAAGTCTGTTCATCCGCACCCGCAGGCGTTCCTGAAGCACCGCTGCCCCCTGCCCGATCCTTCCCGGCCGGCATTTGCCGATCAGCACAATCACAAGGGTACTCAGCACTGCCAGCAGCAGAATCATCACCGCGAGCATATCAGCCGTAAACCCGGACGGATGAGAGAACCAGTTCAGATTCAGGTATTCGGTGTAAAATTCGGTTCCGTCCAGTGCGGCAAAGGGATTGAGAAACCGGAAATGATTGAGCTTTGCGGTCGGCAGAATCAGCCGGTGCAGCAGGTACATGCCGCCGACTGACAGAGCAGAAATGCCCCAGCCCAGCAGCGGGTGCATCCGTGCGAGCAGCAGCCAGACCTGCAGCGCGAGCACGGTCAGCGCGAGCAGCTTCAGCAGCGCCGTACAGAAGAAAAAACCGCCGATGCTCAGCCTGTACGGGCAATACTGAAATGCCGGAATCGACTGCACGGCACGCCCGAAGTCCGGATTGCCGTAAAAATACGATGTATAAGCAATATTTCCGCCGTACAGTACAAGAATATCCATAGCCGACAGCAGCACGACTGCCAGCATCCGCCACGCCGTCAGCGGGATTCTTCCGCGCTTTGTCGAACGGGTCAGCGCACCGACCGCAGTCTCCGCATCGCCCGAAAGCTCCAGCACCAGCAGCAGCGGTGCAAGCAGCAGAAGAATGTCAGTCAGCTTGTAATTCATGACAGCCTCAACGCCGCGGTTTTCTCCGCCTTTCAGGGTCACTGTGCCGAGTCTGCGGTAATCCTGTGCCGTCTTTTCGAGGTTTCGCGCAATAAAATCGTTCTGACCGGTTTTTCGGGAGAGCTTTCCGAGAACAGACTGGGACTGTGACTGAGACTGCACCAGCTCCAGATACTTCGGATAATCCGAAGTCAGATACTTCTCCATTTTGCGCTGCTCCTCCTGCTGCGCAAAAACGCCCCAGCTCCGCATCTGCTCATAATATCTTGCAGTCTGTTCGCGTTCTGTCCGGCAGGTGCCCGAAAACAGCGCCAGATTTACCACTGCAATCAGCAGCAGCGTAATCAGCCGCTTCGGGCTAAACAGCAGTCTTAACAGCTCCGCCATATTCTCTGTCTCCTTTTAGATACAAATGACAAACATCCTCCAGCGTCAGCGCATCCGTCACCGGACGGCAGCCCTCCGGCAGCGGATTCTCTGCAATGCGCAGCACAAAGCCGTCTCTGTGCTGTGCGATCTCGCCGTTGGGGTACTGCGCCTGAAGCGCGCGGATTTCCTCATAGGTACCGCTGAATTCGCCGATCTTTCCTTCTGCATCTGCCAGCAGCGCCTGCGGTGTCTCAAAGGCAATGCGTCTGCCCTTGCGCAGCAGGAGAACCTGCTTTGCAATGCACGCAATGTCGCTGACAACATGGGTTGCGAGCAGGACAATCCGGTTCCGTGCCAGCTCCGCGATGTCGTTGCGGATCCGGATGCGCTCCTCCGGGTCCAGACCCGCTGTCGGCTCATCGAGAATGAGAACCTGCGGGCGTCCGAGCATACTGGATGCCAGCAGCACGCGCTGCCGCATGCCGCCCGAAAACGTCCCGATCTTCTTATGCGCCTGATCACCGAGGTTCACCGCATCGAGCATTTCGAGCGTCTGCTCCTTGATCTCGCGGCGCTTCATACCCTTCAGTGCGCCCATATAATACAGAAAGCGCTTCGCAGAAAAATCGTCATAAACGCCGGGAAGCTGCGGCGTATAGCCGATCAGCCCGCGCCATTTGGAACCCATCTGCAAAATATCCGTTCCGTTCCAGAGGATCTCG
>CAMNAY010000067.1 GCA_946531975.1 uncultured Ruminococcus sp.
TTCCGCAGAATACGCCGCAGAATTGTTCCGGTAATGCGCTCCTCATATTCCCGCGCAAGGGCGCGTCCGGTCTGCTCCGGCACGAGCGCCAGCACCTCCGGACGGTCATACGCAAACCGCGACAGCGCCTGCTCGACCGCCTTCCGGTCGCCGGTATACCGGATCACTGCATCGGCGGTGCGGTCAAAAACCTTGACCTCCGTGACACAGCGAAGCGCCGCAAGATAATATTCAAGCTGATCCGCCTGTGCAAGCGTCATGCGCGGCTGCACAAGATGCACGCGAAGTCTGCCGGCGGATGCGTGCAAAATCTGACATTTCATATCACATCATCCCATTCCGTAAAAAACGGGACGGGTTCAGACCCGCCCCGCACTTGTATCATTCCGCTTCTGCTGTGCTGTCCGCTTCTGCGGCGGAATCTTCGATCACCGCGGCTGCTTCGGCAGAAGCCCGCTGCTCGTTGATCTCCTTTGCATCCGCAAGAATATCGCCTGCATTCTCCCGCACAGTCGTCACGGTCTGCATCAGCTGCTCCTTGCAGCGCAGTGCAGCGGCAGTCGTATGCGTATAAACCTTCTTTGCATCCTTGCTGCTCAGGATCCGGATGCCGGCTGTGCCGAACAGCACGCCGCCTGCAAACAGTCCGAGCTTGCCCCATTTACCGAACATATCAGATCTCCTCCTTTTCAGAGTGCAGAATTACCGACTGGTTTTCTGAGGTTTCCCTCTATTCATGTTATACCAGATTTGACCGGCTGTTTCCGCTCCAAAGAGGTACATCCTTGTAAGATTAGACAAGGCGAACTAAAATTATCTTGCGCTAACTGTGCAAAAGCAGCACAGCCGGGGGCTTCAAACGGTCACTGTCGCAATATACACCGTATGCTCCGGTGCCTTGATTTCCGGCTCGCTGACCGTCAGGCTGCCGCCCGCAATGCTCATAAAATGGCAGATTGCAATGCCCAGATCGACCTTCTGCACATCCCACGGCGCATCGTCTGCGCTCAGCGTGCGGACTTCATAGAAATGATACGAGCTGCCGCATTTCACAATTCGCCACGGCTGCTTGTTGACCGCTGAGGGCGCGAGTCTGACGGCTTCCAGTGCCGCTGTGATCTGCGGATCATCCGGCTGCATCGGCGCAGAAAAACCGCGCTCAAAAAACAGCTCCTGATCCGGCTTCCGCTTGTCCGCCTTGATGCCGGTGCGCATTGCGATCTCCTTCAGTGAGCGCTTCTTTGCCGGAAATCCGAGCGGACTGATGCACGGCATGATCTCGTCCGGCTGAACGCCCGCTTCCCGTTCAAAAATCTCCCGTTTCATTGTTCCGCCGATCCATGTGGTACCGATTCCGAGTGACCACGCATACAGCACCATTTTCTCAAAGGAATAGCCAAAAGCTTCCTCGCAGTGCGGAACCTTTCTCACCTTGCCCGCAATATAGAGCTGCTCCCCTTTCAGCACCGGACTGGACAGACCGTGCGCTTCCGCATCAAGCAGCACAAACTCCACAGGGATCTCATACGGATTTTGAATCGTCCGGATGAATTCTGTCAGTTTCTTCCGGTCAGCATCCGTGACCGCCTTGCCGTCAAATGTGCGGACGCTCTTTCGCGTCCGGATCAGTTCCATCATATCCATATTCAGCACCTCTGTTTTCAATTTACATGATCAAAAAAAGAAGATGCGCCGTCCTTTCAGATCAGTACGGCGCATATCTCCTGTCATTCTTCAACTGCATGCAGCAGCTTATACAGCAGCTTGTACAGCAGTGCGGCTTCCTCCGGCTCCAGACGGATGCAGCCTCCGACCTGCGGCGGAATCTTCACCGCCTGCTCCTGAAGCGCCGCCCCCTGCTCTGTCAGTGTTGCAATCAGCACGCGCTCATCCTCTGTACTGCGGCGGCGCGTGATATAGCCCTTTGCCTCCAGACTTTTCAGCACAGGCGTCAGCGTACCGGAATCCAGATACAGCTTCTGCCCCAGCTCCTTCACGGAGATCGACTGATGCTCCCAGAACACCATCATCGCAACGTACTGCGTATAAGTCAGACCGATCTCGTCGAGATACGGGCGGTATTTCTTGATGACCTCCCGCGAACACGCATAGAGGGGAAAGCAAAGCTGATTTTCAAGCTTCAGTTCATCATGTACTGCGTTCTGCATGTCAGTTCCTTTCTGATGCGATCAGCGCCCGCACCGCTGCCTCCTGCTCGAACAGCACGCAGCCGCCGGTGTGATATTCCGTCAGCATTCCGCCCTCCTGCAAGGCGCGGAACAGCTTGGACTGCATCACTTCTGTCAGACTGTGCGTCTTTACGCTGATATCTGAGAACGGCGAAAACGGACACGGCTCCGCACCGCCGTATGCATTGATATGGAAAAATCCTCTGCCTGCCGCGAGGCATCCGCCTGACGCTTTCTCATCGCCGGGAAAACACAGAAATACGATATCGGGATACTGCTCCCGCAGGACTGCGACCCGTCCGCTGTGCATCTCCCGCACGGCATCGTCCGGGGCAAGCGCCGCATTCTGATGATCCGCCGGGACGTACTCGACATAGAACACCGCCTTGCAGCCGCTCTCATGCAGCATCTGTACAAATTCGTCACTGACGGTTTCTGCGGCATTGTTCGCGGTAACCGTCACGGACGCACCGAACAGCAGTCCTTTTTCCTGCATGGTCTGCATATTTGTCCGGAGCTTCTGATAGATGCCTGCACCTCTGCGCGCATCGGTCGTCTGCTCGTCGCCCTCAATGCTGAAGACCGGAAACAGATTCCGCGCACGGTCAAAGAGCTTGCAGTATTCCTCATTGAGCATCGTGCCGTTCGTGAAGATCGGGAACAGGATCTGCGGGACCTCCGCAGCCGCCTCCAGCACATCGCGCCGCAGCATCGGCTCGCCGCCGGCAAGCAGCACAAAGCTGATGCCCGCGTCCGCTGCCTGCCGGAACACCTCGCCCCATTCCGCGCCGGTCAGCTGTCCGGCAGTGCTTTGTTCATGACAGCTGTGGTTTGCACGCGCATAGCAGCCCGCGCAGTGCAGATTGCACCGGCTCGTGATGCTGCAAATCAGGAACGGCGGGACATGCATCCCCTCCTCTGCCTGCTTTGCGCGGCGCTTTGACGCCTTCTTCACATGCGCTGCATAGCGCAGCATGAATGCGGTCTCCTTCGGGTTGCTGAAGGAAGCACGCAGGATCTCCTTCATCGTGTTCTCAACGCCCTGCGCCAGATACTCCTCAAGCCGGAATTCAGCCATAACCTGCACCGTCCTTCAGCTGTGTACCTGTTCGTATGCCGCACGAACCGCCTTTGCAAGCTGATCGGCACAGGAGGTCGGGCGTCTGCCGCAGGTATTGCCCCGCAGCTTCTCCTCGATCTGACTGACCGTCCAGCCGTCCACCAGCTTGGAGATTGCCTTCAGGTTGCCGTTGCATCCGCCGAAAAAGACAATGTTCGTGATGACATCATCCTCAATATGGAAATGAATCTCCTGGGCACAGACCATTTCCGTTTCGTAAACAAAATCCATTTACAGCAGCTCCTTTACCTTTGCGTCAATATCCTCCGGCTTCTCAGTCGGGGCAAAGCGCGCGACGACCTTGCCTTCGCGGTTCACAAGGAATTTCGTGAAATTCCATCTGATGTCGCCGGGCTTCTTTGTTGTTTTGCTGAGTTTCTCGACCATTTTCATCGTTGCCTTGTTCTTCAGTCCGCTGACGGATTCCTCCGGAACAGCCGCCTTCAGGACCGTGAACACCGGCGACTCATTCTCACCGTTGACCTCGATCTTCGAGAACTGCGGGAAGGTCACACCGAAGCGTCCCTTGCAGAAGCTCACGATCTCCTCATCGGTGCCGGGTGCCTGCTCCGCGAACTGATTGCACGGGAAATCGAGGATCTCAAAGCCTTCGGCATTGTACTTCTCATACAGATCCTGAAGTCCCTCATACTGCGGGGTGAAGCCGCAGCCGGTCGCGGTGTTGACGATCAGCAGGACCTTTCCGCGGTAACCGCTGAGTGCAACATCATTGCCATAGGCATCCTTTACAGTCAGATCATAAATATTCATCTTTCTTACCTCCGCGAAATAGTTATTGCTCAATTTGATTGAGTTCAATTAGATTATACCGCATCGTTCTGCATTTGTCAAGGATTTCACATAATTTTCATCATCCGACGAAAAACAATGCGGGAAGAACCCTGTCAGGATTCTTCCCGCATTCCCCTTTTTTCATGCACCTACGTGTAATGCAGACAACGGTCTCCTAATCTATACGAAACCTTTCCTCAGAACCAATAACAAAACAGGTACGGTACATTTTCGCAGATCTTATGTCCGCTCTCCGTTTATTATACAACATCTCCCGTCAAAATGCAATGCTATTTTGTATCCTTTCCTGCGGAATCATCACAGCATTCCGTTTTTCGCCGTTTTTTTCTTGTTTTACCCGTTGCTTTTTTGATTCCGATGTGGTATAATAGTATGGTTATGTATCCGAAATCAGCCAACTCTGAGGAGGGACCCCATGCGATCATTAGAAGAAGAGATCCGCCGCCGGAGAACCTTTGCGATCATCTCGCACCCGGACGCCGGTAAAACAACACTGACCGAAAAGCTCCTGCTCTACGGCGGAGCAATCTCCATGGCGGGCGCCGTCAAGGGCAAGAAGAACGCCAGACACGCTGTCTCCGACTGGATGGAGATTGAAAAGCAGCGCGGAATCTCCGTCACATCCTCCGTCATGCAGTTTGAATATGACGGCTGCTGCATCAATATCCTCGATACCCCCGGACACCAGGACTTCTCCGAAGATACCTACCGCACACTCATGGCTGCCGATGCCGCAATCATGGTCATCGACGCCTCCAAGGGTGTCGAGAACCAGACCCGAAAGCTCTTTAAGGTCTGCGTCATGCGGCATATCCCGATCTTCACATTCATCAATAAAATGGACCGCGAAGCCCGCAACCCCTTCGATCTGCTCGATCAGATTGAGAACGAACTCGGCATCAAAACCTATGCGGTCAACTGGCCGATCGGCTGCGGCAAGGAATTCCGCGGCGTCTTCGATCTCGAAACCAGACACATCCTCTCCTTTGAGGGCGACAGCGGCGCTCATACCGTCTCGAAAACAGAGGTCACGCCCGACGATCCCGCACTCGCAGAGCTGATCGGCAAGGACAACCATGCACAGCTCGCTGAGGATATTGAGCTGCTTGACGGTGCCGCTGAAGAATTCGATCTGGAAGCGATCCACAAGGGCGAACTGTCACCGGTCTTCTTCGGTTCGGCACTCACCAATTTCGGCGTCGAGCCGTTCCTCAAGCGCTTCCTCGAACTGACGCCGCCCCCGCTTGCCCGCATTGCGGACGGCGAGACAGTCTCCCCCTTCGACGACAGCTTCTCGGCATTCGTCTTCAAGATTCAGGCGAACATGAACAAGGCACACCGCGACCGCGTGACCTTCCTGCGCATCTGCTCCGGCAGATTCACCCGCGATATGGAAGTGTATCATGTACAGGGTGACAAGAAAATGCGCCTTTCTCAGCCGCAGATGATGATGGCGGAAAACCGTGAGATCATCGACGAAGCCTTCGCAGGCGATATCATCGGCGTGTTCGATCCGGGTCTGTTCTCGATCGGTGACACAATCTGTGCCCCCGGCAAAAAGCTGAAATTCGAGGGCATCCCGACCTTTGCACCGGAGCATTTCGCCCGCGTCCGACACAAGGACACGATGAAGCGCAAGCAGTTCGTCAAGGGCGTCATGCAGATTGCGCAGGAAGGTGCCATTCAGATCTTCCATGAGCCGGAGACCGGTATGGAGGAGGTGATCGTCGGTGTCGTCGGCGTGCTGCAATTCGAGGTCTTTGAGCATCGGATGCGCACGGAGTACAATGTCGAAATCATCCGCGAGCCGCTGAGCTATCAGTATATCCGCTGGATCTCCGGCATTTCCACCGACACCAAGCCGCAGCTCATCATCAGCGAGGACACCAAGCTTGTGCAGGATTTCCGCGACCAGTATCTGCTCCTGTTCACCAGCGAATGGAACATCCGCTGGGCACTCGAAAAGAACGAAGGTCTCGATCTGCTCGACTTCAGCAAAAACTGAATGCATAAAAACAGGGAGCACGGCTCATCGGCTGCGCTCCCTTTTGGTTTTACTGCTTCCGTGCAATCCTGTATTCATCGCCGTCGCGGTAATACGGACAGTGTGCGTGGGAGTCCTGCATGAGCCGTGCATATTCGTCTTCGTCCAGATTCATCTCACAGACCCAGCACTCCCAGTCCTCATCATATGCGTAATACGCACAGGTATCGCATTCATTCATCGCTGTCGTCCCTCTTTTTTTCCGCATTGCTGCGGTGCCGGATGACCGCCCATGCGATCAGCAGCGCCGCCGAAACACCCATCGTAATCAGGCAGACGGTATTATTCCAGATCCAGCCGGCGATTCCGCCGAATAAAATCGGCAGCGAGACAAGCGCCGTGACTGCCGCGATGTGCCGGACCTGCGCCTTTCTGCCTGTTTTGCGCAGCGTCGGCTGTACCCGGTACGGCAGCAGATTTTCATTTCCCGATGACAGTGCCGCCGCATACAGCAAAAGCGCACCGCCGAAAATCAGCATCAAAACCGAAAAGCCGTTATCCATCGTGCGCTCCTTTCTGCGGTCAGCGCTTTACGAAATACTCCTCATACCACACAAGGAAGGTGTAGATCGTCCAGATTTTGCGCCAGAGGTCGGAATTTCCGCCGACATATTCGTCGTAAATCGCCTGAATCTCCTCCGGCTTGAAGAACTTTGCACACAGATCACCGGTCAGCAGTCTGCGTACATCGGCATTGTAACGCTCATCGGCAAGCCACAGTCTGATCGGGACGATAAATCCGAGCTTCTTGCGGAATGCGATCTCCTCCGGCAGAACCTTTGCGGCAGCCGTGCGGAATGCGACCTTGTTCTGCTCTTCATTCACCTTGAACCGCGACGGCATCCGCGATGCAATATCGAATACGCGGCGGTCGGTCAGCGGCATCCGGATCTCCAGTCCTGCGGCGGTACTCATCTTGTCAACATTCAGATAGATATCGCCCTCAAGCCAGATCTGGATATCGACATCGGACATCTTCGTCAGCGGGTCCAGACCCTCTGTCTCTGCATAGATCGGCTCAGCAATGCGGATCGGGAGGACTTCCGGATTATAGTGCTGCAAAATGCGCTGCTTCTCGTCCTCCTTCATGATGTTCGTATTGCCGACATAGAAGGTCTTGAGGTTTTCACCGTAGCGCTCGGCATTGCGGTACATGTTGTAGCCGCCGAAGAATTCGTCTGCGCCCTCGCCGGAATAGCAGAGCTTTGTGTGCTGTGCCGTGGCATTGCAGCCCAGTGTGAACACGATCGCGGAGGCGTCACCGAGCGGCTGCTCCATGTTGTACATCACATACGGCACGATCTCAAAATACTGCTCCGGCGTGATCTTCGCGACGGAATGCTCGACGCCCAGCAGCTCTGCGGTTTTTGCCGCAATGCGGGATTCGTCAAAGCGTTCCTCGTCGTAGCCGCAGGAGTCCGCCCGCTTCGCATCGGACATTGCAAGCACATAGGAAGAATCGACACCGCCGGACAGGAACGACTCCGCAGTCTCATCCGCTGTCTTGACCTCGCGCATCATCTGCTGTACGGTCGCATGAATCTCGTCCGCCCAGTCATCAAGCGACTTTGTCTCGTCCGGATGAAACTCCGGCTTCCAGTAGCGCGTAATCTGAAGGCAGCCGTTGTGCCATTCGAGCAGACAGCCGGGCATCAGCTTCTTCAGCCCTTTGAAGAAGGTATCCTCACCCGCGACATAGGTCAGCGAGAGATAGATTTGCAGCATCTCCCCGTTCAGCTCTTTGACAAAGCCGTCCTGTGAGATGATATCGCGGATCATCGTGCCGTAAAGCAGTCTGCCGTCAGATGTCTGATAGTAGTAAAACGGCTTTGTGCCGAAGTGGTCGCGCACACAGATCAGCTT
>CAMNAY010000068.1 GCA_946531975.1 uncultured Ruminococcus sp.
CTTTCTGTGGTTGGAGTGCATCTGAAGAATACGGCCCATACGCTCATTCTGCTTCTTGCAGGAGTTCAGAACGGTTGTGCCCTTCTCGATCTTACCGGAATACACACGGAAGAAGCAGAGCTTACCGACGAACGGGTCCGTAGCGATCTTGAATGCAAGAGCTGCGAACGGAGCGTTGTCATCAGCCGGACGCTCCTCTTCCTCATCGGTCTTCGGGTTGATACCGGTGATTGCGGGAACATCCAGCGGAGACGGCATATAATCGACGATTGCGTCGAGCAGCTTCTGCACGCCCTTGTTCTTATAAGAAGTACCGCAGACGACCGGAACGATCGTATTTGCGATAGTTCCCTTACGGATACCGCGCTTCAGCTCGTCGATGGTCAGCTCTTCCTCATTGAGATACTTCTCCATGAGTTCCTCGTCGGTCTCGACGATGTGCTCGATCATCTCCATGCGGTATTCCTCCGCCTTGTCCTGCATATCTGCGGGGATATCCTCGACAGAGATATGCTGACCCAGACGGTCATCATCGTCATAGATGTAAGCCTTCATTTCCAGCAGGTCGATGAGGCCCTTGAAATCGCTCTCAGAGCCGATCGGGAGCTGAATCGGAACAGCATTACACTTCAGACGATCCTTCATCATGTCCACGACGCGGTAGAAATCCGCGCCCATGATGTCCATTTTGTTTACATACGCCATACGCGGAACCTTATACTTATCCGCCTGACGCCAGACAGTCTCGGACTGGGGCTCAACGCCGCCCTTTGCGCAGAAGACAGTTACAGAACCGTCGAGAACACGCAGGGAGCGCTCGACTTCAACGGTGAAGTCCACGTGACCGGGAGTATCAATGATATTGATTCTGTGCTGCTTCCAGTAAGCGGTGGTTGCAGCGGAAGTGATCGTGATACCGCGCTCCTGCTCCTGCTCCATCCAGTCCATCGTTGCGGTACCGTCGTGGGTATCGCCGATCTTGTGGTTGATACCGGTGTAAAACAGGATACGCTCGGTTGTAGTGGTTTTGCCGGCGTCGATGTGAGCCATAATGCCGATGTTTCTGGTTTGCTCAAGACTACAGTCTCTTGGCATTCTTGGTTCCTCCTAATCAAATTCCTCTCGCTGTTAGTACAGACTACCCGTACTGGCTTCCTCCGAAGAAGAAACTTACCAGCGATAGTGTGCAAACGCCTTGTTTGCCTCTGCCATCTTGTGTGTATCCTCACGCTTCTTGACAGAGCCGCCGGTGCCGTTGATTGCGTCAACGATCTCACCTGCGAGGCGCTCCTTCATGGTCTTTTCAGAACGCAGTCTGGAATACTTGGTGATCCAGCGCAGACCGAGCGTCTGACGGCGGTCCGGACGGACCTCCATCGGGACCTGATAGGTTGCACCGCCCATGCGGCGTGCCTTAACTTCGAGAACCGGCATAATGTTCTCCATTGCCTGCTCAAAGACCTCCAGCGGATCGCGGTCGGTCTTGGTTTTCACGATCTCGAATGCGTCGTACACGATTTTCTGTGCGACACCCTTCTTGCCGTCGAGCATGATGTTGTTGATCAGACGGGTGACCAGCTTGGAGCCGTACATCGGGTCTGCCAGAACGTCACGCTTTGCGATACTGCCTCTTCTTGGCATACTCGCTTCCCTCCTTCATAAAAGATGAATTCACAGGTACTCACCTGTTTCCCCGTTGTCGCGCGGGGAACGCGGTGTAGGCGCCATTGCAGAACGAGACAGCAAATGAAACGAAAAATTCATGCTATCAATCAGATCCACAAGTGCCGTGTGGGTAAATGCGAATGAAAACAGGGGAAAGAAGCAGATTACTTCTTGCCTGCCTTCGGGCGCTTTGCGCCGTACTTGGAACGAGCCTGCAGACGGCCGTTCACGCCCTGCGCATCGAGGGTACCGCGGATGATGTGATAACGCACACCAGGCAGGTCCTTGACACGTCCGCCGCGGATCAGAACGACGCTGTGCTCCTGCAGGTTATGGCCGATGCCCGGAATATAGGCAGTGACCTCATAGCCGTTGGTCAGGCGCACTCTCGCGATCTTACGCATTGCGGAGTTCGGCTTTTTCGGGGTAGCAGTTTTGACAGCAGTGCAAACACCGCGCTTCTGGGGGGAGCTGAGGTCGATCTGGGACTTCTTCTGAGCGTTGTAGCCCTTCTGAAGTGCCGGAGCGGTAGACTTCTCCGCCAGTGTCTTTCTGCCCTTGCGAACGAGCTGATTGAATGTTGGCATGATTTTCCTCCTTCTTTTAATATTAGAATATAGTACGCAGACATACCGCGCACCTGTTTATTATAATCTTTCTTGTGCGGTTTGTCAAGAGCCAGAGAAATTTCTGCCGATTTCACAAAATATCCCTCCGATGCAACACTGTTTCCGGTATTTTGGCGATGCATTTTGCAGTTTCTTTGGCAAAAATGCTTGCCAAATCCGCTGCAATATGCTATACTGAAAGCAGTACCCTCGCAGAGAATCCGGCGGATGCCGTCCGGAGCTCTGTTTCCGTAGGATTCACATTTCCGCTGACACAGCAGCAAGACGCCGCACATATCATCCGCCGTCACACGAAGCAAGGCAAAGGAGGGCTTTATGAACATCCGAGAAATCACCGATCAGGATTTTGACGGGCTGATGAAGCTGTATACGCAGCTTCACGCGAACCCGGTCCCTGTCCGCACCCCGCAGCTTGAGGCGCTCTGGCAGCGCATTCTGAACGATCCGGATCATCACATTATCGTCGCAGAGGCAGACGGCATGCTTGCTTCCTCCTGTGTCTGCGTCATCATCCCGAATCTCACGCGCGATCAGCGTCCTTATGCGCTGATTGAGAATGTTGTCACTGATGTCTGCCACCGCAGGCAGGGCTTGGCGACGGCATGTCTGAATTATGCGCGGGAAATTGCGCGGGCGGCGCATTGCTATAAGATGATGCTGCTGACGGGTGCAAAGGATGATGATACACTGCATTTTTATACGCGGGCAGGCTATAACCGTCACGACAAAACCGGCTTCATCCAATGGCTGTAACCCGGCGGACGTGCCGCTCCCAAGGGGTATGAGAGAAGTACCCCCGGCACGGACCAACTTTCCCGTTTCAAAATAGCACAGACCGGACCGATAAAAAAACACCGGAAGGAGCCAAACTCCCTCCGGTGTTTTCTTGTCAGACACATGCCTTCACGCACTGACCTGCACGCAGATACTCCACCGCAAACGCAATGAACTCCGTGTTGGTCATCCGCTGTCTCCCGCCGGAATTCCGCGGCAGGATGCCGGTAAACTGCGGCTGCTCCCGCATCTGTGACAGTGCATGCCGGATCGAACGCTCGACCCGTGCCGGTGTGCTGTTCAGCTCCGCCGCAACTGCCGGATAGATCTGCTGTGTCACAGACCCGCTGCAGTACGGCAGCTCCATTGCCCGCCGGATTGCACTGCGCAGAAAATGAAAACCCTGCAAATTAGCCGAAATGCCTGCATTCTGTAAAAACGCTGTCACGCGCTGATCGGGGTTCATGCTGATGAAATGCGGAATATACGTCCCGCAGCAGCCGAACCGGATGCAGATTTCCTGCACCAGCTCTGCCGGATCCTCCGGATACCTCCGGCAGTCGATCCCGCTCTGACGCAGCATCTTTTCGAGAAAGCTGTTCTCCCGGTGCATCAGCACCATGATGTGGACCTCCGCGATTTCACTGACCTTCTCAGAGAACTCTATGAAGTCCAGCTCTGGCGAACCGCTGTCGAGCACCAACAGGTCGGGATGCTCCTGCCGTACCGCATGCAGAAGCGTATTCTCATCCTGCCATCGCACGACTGCCCATTCCCCGTTCTTGCAGAACGCATTTGCGAGCGCAACTGCAACCGGATCTCCGATGTTGCCGGTGATAATGCGAAGCTGTTTGGATATCATGCCTTGTCTCCTTTGTGCTATAACTTATTCTGTAACTGTGGTAAAACGCGGCGCCTGATCCGATACCTATTATAACAGATATTCTGTACGGATGTCAATTCCAAATCTGCCGCTTCTGCACGACTTTTTCCGTTCATTGTCGAATCGTGCCGAATCCGGGGCAGATGCGGCAAGTTTTTCTGCTTCCGCGCATAGATTTCCGCAGAGGAGGGATGCACATGCGGGCAATTCTGCACGGTGTTTTTCTGCGGGGAATTCCCTGTTCGGTCTGCGGCATGCTGGCGGTCGGACTGCTGCTGACTGCCGCTGATTTTCCGGTGCGGGCATATCCGGCATTTGCGGCAGTTCCGCTGCTCTGCGGGTGCTTCTTCTCCGGCATGGATGCCGGACGCCGCAGGCGCAGACGGGGACTTCTCTGCGGCGCACTTTCCGCGCTGCTGCTCACGGGAATCTGGTATGCAGCGGCGGTCATTCTGTCCGGAAAGGCAGGTGCGCCGGCGGTTCTCTGTCCGGCACTCCCCTGCGGCATGACCGGCGGAATGCTCGGCACAGGCAGACGCGCCCCGAAGCTGCGCCGCAGGATGCACGGCGCGGTCTCTCTGCGGGAGCGGCTCCGGCTCCGGCTCGGCATGCTGCACCGCCCGGACAAAAAAAGTTCCCCTGCACAGCGTACAGGGGACAGTGTGTGAAGAATGCATAGAGGATGTGTGGCTGAACAAGCCATCCGGAGCATTCGCGGCTGTTCAGCGGTTTACCCGCCGGAACGGTCTTGTCCTGACGCACAGACCGGTTCCTTACCGCTGAACGCACGAATGCCGGAACGCACAGCAGCGCGGACCCGCCGTGTACTGTACGGTTCAGGGGGAGACAGATGAAACGGAAAAATCTCATGTCTCCCTTTCACTTATTACTTCGGAATCTCACGGCGGAACATCACAGCATTTCTGCAAATTCATCATCCTGCACAAAAACGGACTTTCTGTTTTGTTGCGAATCACAATATCCGTGTTACACCGGAAGACTTAAATTCTTTCTTGCGCTTAACTGAAGATTTTCTTAAAATTCCAAAAGCCGCATTGACACGCCTGTTTTGCCGGAATATAATAAGAATGCGGCATTACGCGGCAGGACGAGAAGTCTGCGTAAGCCGTGCCATATGAAATACAGTATTACATCGGAGGGTAACAAACATGGCAAACAAAAAAATAGTGGCTGCCGTCATCGGAACAGTCGGCGCCTGTGCAGTCGGCTTCGGCGGCTGGAAGCTCTGGCAGCATTATGCCGGCGGCGGACCGACCCGTTCAGAGAAGGTCTATGTCCAGCGCGTCGGAAATGTCAACACGGTCTCGAATGCCAATCTGCTCAGCTCAGATTTCGCAGGCGTGATCGTTGCACAGAAAACGGTCGATGTGAAGTATGACAACACGCAGACCATTGACGAGATTCTTGTCAATGAGGGCGACAGCGTGAAAAAAGGCGATAAGCTCGTGACCTACAATATTGAGACAATCGAGCTGAATATCGAGAACAAAAAGCTGGAGATCGAACGGCTTCAGAATACCATTGAGACCAACGAAGCGGAGATCGCCCGCCTTGAACAGGAAAAGCGCAGCGCAAGCGCAGATACACAGGTCACCTACACCGCAAATATCCTCAGTCTCCAGAGCGAGAACGCTCAGGCTGAATACGACATCAAGGCGAAAAACGTCGAGCTGCAAAAACTCGAAAAATCCTATAACAATGCTTATATTGCTGCACCGATCAGCGGCACGGTCAAATCACTGAAGAATCCTTCTTCCGCGTCAGGCGGTTCGCCCTACGGCGACTTCGGCGGCGGCTACGACGAAAACCCCGATGTTCTGCTGACCATTTCCGCAGACGGAGATTTCCGTGTCAAGGGCACGTTCAATGAGCAGAACGCCGGTCAGATCTATGAGGGCGAGTCTGTGATTCTCAAGAGCCGCGTGGACGATACCCAGTGGAAGGGTACGGTCTCTGAGATTGACACCAACCCGCAGCAGGATAACAACAACGGCGGCTATTTCTACGGCGGAATGCAGGACGAGCAGACAACCTCATCCAAATACGCATTCTATGTCGAGCCGGAATCGCTCGAAGGCTTCATGCTCGGTCAGCATGTGCTGATCGAACCGAACGAGGGCGCCGGCAGCGTGGAATCGAAGGAGGGCATCTGGCTCTACACCGATTTCATTCTCTGGGACGGCGGCGACTGCTATGTCTGGGCAAAGAACAGCAAGGGCGCGATCGAAAAGCGCAAGATCAAGGTCGGTCAGACCGATGAGGCGGCAGGCGACTGCGAAATCCTCTCCGGACTGAACAACGACGACTACATCGCCTTCCCTGCCGACTACATCAAGGCAGGCATGGGCACTACGACCAACATGTCCGACAAGGATATCCCCGACAATGTCACAGACGGCGGCTTCGGCGAAGATGAGGAGTTCGGCGGCGGAAAATTCGACGGGAATTTTGACGGCGGCGAGTTCGGCGGTCCTGTGGATGAGAATGTGACCTATGATAACAACGGCAACATGATCTTCACCGATGAGGACGGCAAGACCTACACCTTCGACGAAAACGGCAATATGATCGGCGGGGACGGTGATCTGTTTGAGAATCCGGACGGCGGTGACATGCCCGAAGACCCCGATCAGTTTGAATCCCCTGAGGACATGCCGAAGGGAGAAGGGGATGACGAGCCGGAAGCAGACACGGAAAGCTGAGGTGTCCGGCTATGGTATTTGAACTGAAATCCATTTACAAGGATTACATGCAGGGCAAGGAAGCCGTTCCGGTTCTGAAGGATATTACGATGTCTGTCGATGAGGGCGAATATGTCGCAATCATGGGACCCTCCGGCTCCGGAAAATCCACGCTCATGAACATCATCGGCTGCCTTGATAAGCAGACCAAGGGCGATTTTATCTTCGATACCGCGGATATCATGCTGTGCAATGATAAGCAGCTCTCGGAGATCCGGAATCAGAAGATCGGCTTTGTGTTTCAGAATTTCAATCTGCTTCCGCGGCAGTCCGCGCTCGAAAATGTCGAGCTGCCGCTGCTCTATGCCGGCGTGAGCAAGCGCAAGCGCCGCAAGCTCGCAGAGGAAGCACTCAAGCGCGTCGGACTCGAAGACAGAATGCTCTTTAAGCCCACACAGCTCTCCGGCGGACAGAAGCAGCGCGTCGCGATCGCCCGTGCGATCGTCAACCAGCCAAAGCTCCTGCTCGCGGACGAACCGACCGGCGCACTGGATACCAAATCCGGTGAGCAGGTCATGGAGCTGTTCTCCGAGCTGAACCGTGACGGCGTGACCATTGTGATGATCACGCATGAACCGGAAATTGCCAAATGCGCCAAGCGGATCATGCATATCCGCGACGGTCAGCTGCATGCGGGCGATTTCCGCGGCAGCGCCGAACCGGTCAGTGCGCCGGAGACAGCGGATGCGGCTTCGCAGGCTGCACCGCAGGAAGAAACGGAGGCGGCAGAAGCATGAAAAAGACTGTTATTCTCATCCTGTGCATTGCACTGGTCGGAGGCGGCAGCGTCTTCGGCTATCATCAGTATAAGAAAAGCCGCATGGAAAATACCGTCGTCGATGTCGTACCGCTCAGCATTCTCGCACAGCCGGCAGAATGGTTCGATTACAGCTCCATGCCGACAGAGGGCAAAGTAGACTCCGCCAATGTCCAGCGCGTCATGCTGGATACGGAAAAGCTCGTCAAGGAGGTCTTCGTCAAAGAGGGAGATACTGTCAAAAAGGGCGACGTTATCCTGGAATACGATATGACCGTTGTCGAGCTTCAGCTTGCGCAGAAGGAAAACCAGATCACACTCACCGAGCAGAGCATCAAACAGGCGAACCGTGAACTGGAAGCGCTCCGCCGCGCCAGACCCTCTGAGGAAATGCCGAACTACAACGACGAGCCGTATTTCCCCGATGATCCGGATTTTCCTGATTTTCCGGACGATCCGGAGCCGGAACCGGAACCGGAGCCGGAGCCTGTCCGGACCGTCGATGAGGTCGCACCGGCTGTCCGCCCTGT
>CAMNAY010000069.1 GCA_946531975.1 uncultured Ruminococcus sp.
AGGAAATCACACAGCGCCTTCAGGCGGGTAACCCCGATCCCTCGCAGCTCGCGGATTGGATGCGGGAATATAAACAGCTCACTCCGGTCGTCGAGGCGTACCGCAGCTATAACCTCTGCCGGCAGCAGATCGCAGATGCCGATGAACTGCTCAGGGAGCCGGAAGCAGATGCCGAATTCCGGCTCATGGCACAGCAGGAGCGTCAGTCCGCCGCAGAGAAAATGCAGGCGCTTGAAACGGATATCACAAAGCTTCTTCTGCCGGAAAATGAAGCAGATACGCGCAATGTCATCGTCGAGATCCGCAGCGGCGCCGGCGGTGAGGAAGCCGCGCTCTTTGCCCATTCCCTGCACCGCATGTACTCCATGTACGCCGAGCGGCAGGGCTGGAAGCAGACCGTCATGAGCCTGAGCGAGACCGAGCTGGGCGGCACAAAGGAAGTCATCTTCTCCCTCAGCGGCGACCGCGTCTATGCCAAAATGAAATATGAAAGCGGCGTCCACCGCGTCCAGCGCGTGCCGGAAACCGAGTCTCAGGGCAGAGTGCATACCTCAACCGTGACCGTCGCCGTCCTTCAGGAGGTCGCGGACGTCGAGCTGGAGCTGAACCCCAATGACCTGCGCATCGACGTCTTCCGGTCGAGCGGCGCGGGCGGTCAGCATATCAACAAAACCTCCTCCGCAATCCGTGTCACGCATATTCCGACCGGCATGGTCGTTGAGTGTCAGGATGAACGGAGCCAGTACAAAAATAAGGACAGGGCACTCTCCGTGCTGCGCGCAAGGCTCTATGCGAAGGCACAGGCAGAACAGAACGCGCAGGTTGCCGCCGAGCGCCGGACGCAGGTCGGCTCCGGTGACCGTTCGGAGAAGATCCGCACCTATAATTTCCCGCAGAGCCGCCTGACAGATCACCGCATCGGCTTCTCCCTCTACCGTCTGGAGGATGTGATGAACGGTGACCTCGATCCGGTATTTGAAGCGCTGCAAACCGCTGCACAGGCAGAAAAGCTCAGCGGCTCGCAGGAGACAGGAGCATGACCTATGGAGACGAAAATTTTACAGAATACGGACCGTGAGATTGCATATGCGGCAGAACTGCTGCGGCAGGGCGAGGCAGTCGGCATGCCGACAGAAACCGTGTACGGACTGGGCTGCGACGCGGGCAATCCCGATGCCGTCAAAAAAGTATTTGCGGCAAAGGGCAGACCGGCGGATAACCCGCTGATCGTCCATATTGCCGATCTCGCGGACTGGGCACCGCTGGTGCAGGAAATCCCGCCGCTTGCGAAAAAGCTGGCAGAGCGCTTCTGGCCCGGTCCCCTGACAATCATCCTGCCGCGGACGGACGCTGTCCCGGCGATCACCGCAGGCGGTCTGGATACCGTCGGCATCCGGTTCCCCGCGCATCCCGTCGCGCAGGCACTGATCCGTGCCGCAGGCGTTCCGGTCGCCGCACCCTCCGGCAACCGCTCCGGCAGCCCCAGCCCGACCAATGCCGCACATATGTTCGCGGATATGGACGGGAGAATCCCCGCGATTCTGGACGGCGGAAGCTGCATCTGCGGCGTGGAATCCACGGTGATTCAGCTCGATGACGCAGAGAGCGTGCGCGTGCTGCGTCCGGGCTTTGTGACGCCTGAGCAGCTTCAGACTGTCGCTGCACATGTCACGGTCGATCCGGCAGTGCTGGCGAAGGTGACAGAAGGCACCGTTGTCCGCTCCCCCGGCATGAAATACCGCCACTATGCGCCAAAGGCAAAGGTGACGCTCGTGCAGGGCGATCAGCCGCATTTTCTGGCGTACATGAAGCAGCACACCGGCAGCGGCGTGTATGCGCTGTGCTTTGACGCGGATGTCCCGCTCTGTGAGGCGGCAGGCATCTGCTGCATGCCCTACGGCGATACCGACGAGGCACGGGCTGCGGCATTCTTCTCCAGTCTGCGTGAGCTGGACGCGCTCGGCGCTTCTCATGTCTATGTCCGTGCGCCGCGCACCGACGGCGTCGGACTTGCCGTCTACAACAGGCTCATCCGTGCGGCAGGCTATGACATTGTCCGCGCAGGATGATGACCGCCCGAATGACTGACAGAAAGGAGACTTCGGCATGCTTTCGCTGTACTATGAGGTGACCTTCGGCATTTCGCTCGCACTCTCGCTGCTGTACGCGATGATGTGGCACAAGCATTTCGATGTCCACATCACGCTGCTGTTCGTCCTCATTCCGATCACCAATCTGGGCTATTTGCAGATGACAAATGCACAGAACCTTCAGGCGGCGCTCGATGCAAACAAGATCGTTTATATCGGCGGCTGCTTCCTGCTGCTGTTCATCATGCTGAGCGTGCTGACGATGTGCCGGATCCGTGTGCCGCGCTGGACAAGGGCAGGCTTGATCCTGCTGACGGCAGGCATATTCTGTTCGATCCTGACCGCCGGACAGACCCCGTATTACTACAAGAAGGTCAGCTTCGATCTCATCGACGGCACGGGAATTCTGCATAAGGAATACGGCTTCATGCACACCGTATTCTATATCATGGTCATCCTCTATCTCTCGCTGACGGTCGCCGCACTCGTTTACAGCTTCATCCGGAAAAAGGATGTCTCAAACCGGATTCTCTATCTGCTCACCTGTCTGGTCGTGATCTCCGTCATCAGCTATTTTGCAGGCGCAAAGCTCCGGCGGACATATAACATTGATCCGGTTCCCGCGACATACGTCATGGCACAGATTGTCTATCTCATCATCATCCGCCGCGTCAGCCTGTACGATATCACCGATACCGGCATAGATTCGCTCGTCCGCAACGGCGACACCGGCTTCATCTCCTTCGATTTCAGGCACCGCTATATCGGCAGCAACGAAACCGCAAAGGGCGTCTTCCCGATCCTGAAGGAGCTGACCGTGGACAAGTCCATTGACCACATCGAGTTCTTTCAGGACAATGTCCTGCAATGGCTCCGGAAATTTGAAGAAGACGAAAAGAACGACATCTCCCTCTATGAGCACGGCGGCAAGACCTTCATGATTGATGTCAACTACCTCTATAACGGGCACCGCAAGAAGGGCTATCAGCTCTTTCTGAAGGACGACACCAAGAATCAGGCGTATATCTCGCTGCTCAACCGGTTCAATTTCAGCCTGCGGACGGAGGTGCAGCAGAAGACCGCGCATATTCTGGAGATGCACGACAAGCTGATTCTCAGCATGGCAGCCATGGTCGAAAGCCGCGACAATTCCACCGGCGGGCATATCCGCCGCACCAGCGACTGCATCCGGATTCTGACGGATGTGATGCGCGAAACCGGCGGCATTTCGCTCTCAGATCAGTTTATCCGGCATCTCATCAAGGCAGCGCCGATGCACGACCTCGGAAAGATCGCGGTTGACGATGCGGTTCTGCGGAAGCCCGGACGCTTCACCGACGAAGAATTCGAGATCATGAAGACCCATGCCGCAGAGGGCGCCCGCATCGTTCACAATATCCTTCAGGGCACGGACGATCCGGAGTTCCAGCGCATTGCCGAAAACGTCGCGCACTATCACCACGAACGCTGGGACGGCTCCGGCTATCCGCAGGGGCTGCGCGGCGAGGAGATCCCGCTGGAAGCGCGGATCATGGCGATTGCCGATGTCTATGACGCGCTGGTCAGCAAGCGCGTGTACAAAGAGAGCATGTCCTTCGGGAAAGCCGATCAGATCATGATTGAGGGCATGGGCAGACATTTCGATCAGCGGCTCGAACCGTTTTACATCGCGGCGCGTCCGCGTCTGGAAGAATACTACCGCAGTCTTGCGGACTGACGGTCACACAGGAGGAGATCTGCAATGACACACGAACAGGCAAAGGCACGCATCAGCGAACTGACTGCCGAGCTTCTGCGCATGGCGCACGAATACTATGACCTGGATGCGCCGAGTGCCGAGGATTACGAATATGACATGAAAATGCAGGAGCTGCGCGGTCTGGAAGCGGAATTCCCCGATCTGCTGGAGCCGGATTCCCCGACCCAGCGCGTGCAGGGCGTTGCTTCGGGACGCTTCGCAAAGGTCACGCACACCGTCCAGATGGCAAGCCTTCAGGACGTATTCTCCTTTGAGCAGGTCGCTGCATTTGTGCAGCGCGTGCAGGAGACCGTGGATGACCCGCAGTTCACGGTTGAGCCGAAGATCGACGGTCTTTCGGTCTCGCTGGAATATGAGGACGGCATTCTGGTGCGCGGCTCAACCCGCGGCGACGGCTTCACCGGAGAGGATGTGACCGCGAATCTCAAAACGATCCGGAGCATTCCGCTGAAGCTGAAAAACGCCCCGCATTTTCTGGAAGTCCGCGGCGAGGTCTATATGCCCCGCGCATCCTTCGAGCGCCTTTCCGCACAGCAGGAGGCTGCCGGCGAGGAGCTGTTCAAGAATCCCCGCAATGCGGCTGCCGGCTCGCTGCGGCAGAAGGATTCCGCCGTGACGGCATCGCGCCGCCTGCAAATCTTCGTGTTCAATCTTCAGCGCATTGAGGGCGAGACCCTGACTTCGCATGCTCAGACGATTGACCGGCTGAAGGAGCTGGGATTCCCGGTGATCCCCTATACCCGATGTTCAGCCGACCCCGGTCAGATCCGTGCCGAAATCGAGAAGATCGGCGCAGGACGCGGCGATCTGCCGTATGATATCGACGGTGTGGTCGTCAAGACCGACAGTCTCGCACAGCGCGAGCAGCTCGGCGCAACCGCAAAATACCCCAAATGGGCAGTCGCATACAAATTCCCGCCGGAGGAGAAGGAGACCAGACTCCGCGCGATTGAGATTCAGGTCGGCAGAACCGGCGTCCTGACGCCGGTCGCAGTGTTCGATGAGATTTCTCTCGCAGGCACGAGCGTTTCACGCGCAGTGCTGCACAATCAGCAGTTCATCAGCGAGAAGGATATCCGCGTCGGAGACATTATCCGTGTCCGCAAAGCCGGCGATATCATTCCGGAGGTGCTGGCATCGGTCTCTCACGCGCCGGGCTCTGCGGCATACCGCATTCCGGATCACTGTCCGGTCTGCGGAGCGCCCGCGGAAAAGGACGGCGAGGAAGCCGCCGTCCGCTGCTTCAATCCGGCATGTCCGGCACAGATCTTCCGGTCGATTGTTCACTTCGCATCGAAAAACGCCATGAACATCGACGGGCTGGGTCCGGCGATTGTCCAGCAGCTTCTCGATGAAAAGCTGATCGCCTCCCCTGCCGATCTCTATGCGCTCACGAAGGAGCAGATTCTGTCGCTGGAAGGCTTCAAGGAGAAATCTGCGGAGAACCTGCTCAGCGCGATCGAGCGCTCGAAGGAGCAGCCGCTGGACCGCGTGATTGCGGCACTGGGCATCCGCAGCATCGGACAGACTGCGGCAGCTCTGCTCTGTGAGCGGTTCGGCTCCATTGAAGCGATCCGGCGTGCATCGGCTGCGGACATCGCCGCGATTGACGGCTTCGGCGGCATCATGGCGGAATCCGTCGCAGAAGCCTTTGCGGAGCCGTCCTTCAACGCGCTGGTCGATGCGCTGCTCGCACACGGCGTCCGGATGCAGTACACCGCAAAAGAGGTCGCTGATACGCGGTTTTCCGGCATGACCTTCGTCCTGACCGGCACCCTCCCGACCCTGAAGCGCGACGAGGCAAAGGCACTGATCGAAGCACACGGCGGCAAGGTCTCCGGCTCGGTCTCCAAAAAGACCGGCGTGGTCGTTGCGGGCGAGGATGCCGGAAGCAAGCTCACGAAGGCAGAAGCGCTCGGCATTGAGATCATCGACGAAGCCGAGCTGCTTCGGCGCTGTGCTGCCGAAAGAACCTGACTCTACGAAAAAGGGCGTGATTGCGTGATTTCCTTTTCCAACCAAACCAAAACAGAAATCTGCGGCAGCATCCGGAAGGCAGCGGAAAAGCGCGCCTTTCTCAGCGGCGTCCTGCTTTCCGCACGGCGGCTCTCGACGCAGGAAATCGCATTGCAGACCGAATGCGAAGCATTTGCCGTACTGTTTCCGGCACTGCTTCAGGCGGTCAGTCCGAAGCTGCGCTGCGATACGGAATTCCGCTCACGCAGCGGAAAGCTGCCGGTCTGGAGCTTTTCGGTCTCCGGTGCAGACGCAGAGCTGCTGATCCGTTCACTGGACATTGAAACGGTGCATCGCGAGCATTCCGCGGCATTCCTGAAATGCACCGGAAAAATGCTGTGTCTGTTTGCAGGCGGCTGCTTCGTCATGAGCGGAAGCGTAACCGACCCCTCCCGCGCCTATCATCTGGAGCTTGCAGTGCCCGATGCCGCATTTGCCGCAGCCCTGCGCGAGCGCATTGCACTGGAGCAGCCGTCGATTTCCCTGAAGGAGACCGCACGCAAGGGCGAGACCATGCTGTACCTGAAGCAAAACGAGCAGATTGCAGATGCACTGACCTATTTCGGCGCGCCGAATGCCTCTCTGATGCTGGCAGAGCAGCAGGTCTACAAGAGCTTCCGCAGCCAGACCAACCGCCGCACGAACTGCGACCTCGCGAACATTGACAAGACCATTACTGCCGGCGCACAGCAGGCAGAAGATATCCTGCTGATTCAGAAGCACTCCGGTCTGGATTCCCTGCCGGAGACCCTTCAGGAGATTGCAAGAGTCCGGCTGGAAAATCCGGAAGCGAATCTGCGCGATCTGGCAGCAGCCTGCAATCCGCCGCTTTCCAGATCCGGCGCACATCACCGCCTTGCCCGCATCGCGGAGATTGCCGCGAAACTGCGCGAGCTGCACGGAGAATAACACAAAGGCGGAGATTCACAGCCTGCACCGAAAGGAGAACAGCGATGACCCCACGGGAATATCTGGAGATTCTGCACATTGCGGAACGGCTGAAGGACACGCCGCGCCACTGCACCACCACAAACCGCAGAACCGAAAGCGTCGCAGAACACAGCTGGCGTGTCTCGCTGATGGCATTTCTGCTCAAGGAGGAATTTCCCGCGCTGGATATCAGCAAGGTCATCTCCATGTGCCTGATTCACGATCTCGGAGAGTGCTTCACCGGAGATATCCCGACCTTCCTGAAAACGGATGCAGACCGCAGCACAGAGGATTCGCTGCTGGCGCAGTGGGTGGGTTCGCTGCCGGACGGCGTGTCCGCAGACATGGCATCGCTGTATGCGGAAATGGATGCGCAGCAGACACCCGAAGCCAGACTCTATAAGGCGCTGGACAAGCTGGAAGCGCTCATTCAGCATAACGAATCACCCATTGACACATGGTCTGCGAATGAGTATCAGCTCAATCAGACCTACGCATTTGATGTGACGGCATTTTCCGGCTGGCTCACCGATCTGCGGCAGGAAATCCTGAAGGACACGCTTGAAAAGATGCAGAGGGAAGTGCAGGAATGATGCAGTACAGATTCCGCTGTGCATCGCCCCTCGGCGGCATCACGCTTGCAAGCGACGGAACCGCGCTCACGGGACTGTGGTTTGACGGGCAGCGGCATCACGGCGACTTCAGCGGTACGGCGGTGACGGAGCAGGCATTGCCGGTCTTTGCGCAGACTGTCCGCTGGCTCGGTATCTATTTCAGCGGGACAGATCCCGGTTTCACGCCGCCGGTCAGGCTTCTGACGACGCCCTTCCGCAGAGCGGTCTGTGAGATCCTGCAAGCCGTCCCTTACGGGCAGACCGTGACCTACGGCGAAATCGCGGCGATTCTCGCGGCACAGCGCGGCATTTCCCGCATGTCCGCGCAGGCAGTCGGCGGTGCGGTCGGTCACAATCCGGTTTCGCTGATCATCCCCTGCCACAGAGTGATCGGCGCAGACGGCAGTCTGACCGGTTATGCCGGCGGCATTGAGAGAAAGCGGAAGCTGCTTGAGCTGGAAGGGTCAGCAGCCGACGAAAAAGTGCTCTACTTCAATAAAAGGTCCATTTTAGAGAATGAGAGGCTCAGATAAATCGGAATTTGAAGGAGTATCACTATGTGGTTTTTATTAGCGCTTGGTT
>CAMNAY010000070.1 GCA_946531975.1 uncultured Ruminococcus sp.
GAGAATGTCGATATAGTGAATCTCGTCAAAGTAATGCTTCAGTGCGTATGCCGTAAAGACGGAGGTCACGCCCGGATCGAAGCCGGAGCCGCAGAGCGCGGTCAGACCCGCCTTCTCAAATTTCTCCTGATATGCCCACTGCCACGAATAATCGAAATACGCAGTGAAGCCCAGCTCCTTGCAGCGCTTCTCATAGATTGCGCGCCATGCAGGGTCGTCGGTATCCTCCGGCTCGTAGTTTGCGGTGTCGATATAATGCACACCGCCCTCCAGACAAGCCTCCATGATCGTCAGATCCTGATAGGGAAGTGCGAGATTCAGGACAGCATCAGGCTGATAGGAGCGGATCAGTGCGAGCACTGCATCCTTGTTGTCGGCATCGAGTGCCGCGGTTGTGATGACCGTTTTCGACTTGCCCTCTGCCTCAATCTTCGCTTTCAGCGCATCACACTTGCTGACCGTGCGGCTTGCGATGCAGATTTCCGTGAACACGGCGTCATTCTGGCAGCATTTCTGGATCGCGACCGATGCCACGCCGCCGCAGCCGATAATTAAGACCTTGCTCATTGTTATTACCTCCCCGTTTACAGTGTATCCCGAATGGAATCAGCCTGCCGGACGCTCGGTTGAGCGGAGCCATGCAGCCGCAAGCTCCAGCGCATCGTACAGAGTTGCGCGGGCTGCGGTCTTGGTAATCGCCTCCATGGGGTTCAGGTTCTTATCCGTTTTCATCAGATAGCATTTGATTTCTGTTGCTGCCATGATATCGTGATCGGGCTGCTCCGCCGTGACATTCATCATCACTACATACGGCTCTGACATGCTGCCGTAATAGATCGTCTTGCCGCTGCGGACGACAGGGCGTGCCTTATAGGTAAAATACTCGCTCATCGTAAAAACCTCCCTTTTCTATTACAGTGCGGATGCTGTTTTCCGCACAGACTTACCATCTTGTCGTGAATTCCTCCGAATCATCCTCAAAGATCTCAATATTGTGCTGAAGCACATCGACATACGACTTCCGGCAGCGGAATGTGATCCTGCCGTTGATTGCGATATAGGCTTTCATGCCTTCTGCATCGTAGAAGTCGATCTGATAGCTGCGCTTGCCGTCGGATTTTTCGACAGTCAGCGCTGCAATGCGCTTGCTCTCGGCAGGTGTCTCGATCTCCTCAATGATGAGATCCTCCGCCTTGGTCTGGAGCAGGAACGAATAGAACTGACGGTAACGCTCGGTATTCTCATACTTTTTACCGTTCAGCGTCAGGACGAAGTCGTCCGCATCGGTGCCTTCGCCTTCAAATTCGAGCTTTTTGCCGCCGGCTTCGCAGACCAGATGGCTGACATCCCAGACATAGAGGTCGAGAATATTCTTCGAGGAAATGCTTGACGGAACAACGTCATCATAGATCGTTGCATCGGCAGAGAACCCGTAGATGCAGTTGACCGAACTCAGCATTCCGTAATAATACGTTTTGCCGTCCTCGGTCTCATAGGTATCGCCGAGCAGGAATGTCGTTGTTTTTCCGTCATTGGTCTTGACGGTCACAGATGCAAACGGGTCATCCAGTCCGCACTTCTTCTTATCCGCTTCCGTCGGATGCGGCGTAACGATATCGTCCGCGCTCAGACCGTAGATGCCGTGTGTCGCATCTGACGATTTATCCGGACTGAGCAGGCAGTAGATCGGCGAGGTCATGACATGCTGCGCCATACTGCCGCTGCGGTCGGAACCTGAAATGCTGCTGTCATATTCGAGGTCGATCGCATAGTCGAGATTCTTGCGCTCGATCTGAACGGAATTCACGATCAGATCGGTATCAGGATCCAGCTCCTCCGTCACCTGCTTGCCGAGGAACTCCTCCGGCTTCTTCAGGAACGGATCCATTGCGGTGGATTCGACCGTATAGACGGTATCACCGCCGTCCATGCAGAGATAGTAATTGGAATCGACCTGCGTCGCATCACCGATCAGAAAGCTGATCGGGTCTGCATTGTCAACCTCATAGGTCACGCGGGTCGGATGATCCAGACCGAACCGTGCCATGTCCTCCTTGGAGGCATGCTCCAGAATGACATCCACGGCGGCAAGCTCCGGTGCGCGAAGTGCAAGCAGACGGATGCCGGTTGTATCCATCGGCAGATCCTCGTAGCCTGTGAGATAGTAATTTGCGATATCCTGCTCGATTGCTGTACCGTTCAGATCAGTGGTCTTGGTCTTATCCATGCGGCGGACAGCAGAGAAGCTTTCGCCGTCAGACGGCTCAACCGTAATCTTGCTGATATCGTCGCTGTTTGCGTGCCAGAGCATGACGACCTCCGCTTCGGAGGAGGAATCCGCTGCCGGTTCCTTCTCCGTCAGCTTCAGCACGACGAGTACACCGCCCAGCACCGCAAGCAGCGCGCTGCCGCCGATGATACCCTTGAGCGTTTTATTCATTTGTTCTTTCTCCTCAGATATACAAAGATACCTGCCAGTGCAACGATTGCCGGAATGATGAACACCGTCACATTGCGGATCATCTTGCGCTGGCTGCTTGTCACGTTCACCATGGTCGGGTTCAGCGATTTCTCGGCGATCGTGACAACCTGCTCTTTTCCGGTCAGAGAATTGAGCGTCTGGATGAAGTAATCGGCATTGCCGTAGGTTCCTGAGCTTGCGCCGACGAGATAGTCGAGGAAGAAGGAGGAACCGAAGGTGATCACGGAGCTCTCATAGGTGCTGCTGCCGTCCGTGAAGGTTGTCTTGGACAGCACTGCGAGATTGAAGCTCTGCTTGGTTTCATCGCTCTCCTCACCTTCTGTCAGCGGCTCCGCATAACAGGTATCGGAGGTTGTGAGCAGCGGAGTGGTGGTTCTGCCGGCATTGGTCGTAAACAGTGCCTCGACCGGCGAGAAATACGGTGCAACGATCGGGAGCTTCGAGGTAAAGGCGGAATTCAGCTCGGCGTCGGTCTTGTTCGCGACCGGAACTGCCAGTGCCATATTCGCCTGATTGCCCATCAGCACCTGCACGACCTGTGCGGTGGAGTTGTTGCTCTCAATGATCATAGAGCGGTCAACCTTGACGCCCCAGATTTCCAGAAATGCATCGAGGTTCGGGGTTGCGCGCTGCATCGGGCTGCCGAAATACAGCAGGGTCTTGCCGTACTGATCGCCGTTCTGGAGGAAGTCTGTCAGCTTCTTCACCTGTGCTTCGGTCAGATCGTTGTACGGCGCACAGAGAATCGCGAAATCAAACTTTTCTGTTGAGATATCATCCGTTGCGAGGTCGATATGCTCAATGGTGTAGTTGTTCTTTTCGAGCAGATCGAGCATCCGGACAAAGCCGGTCTGGTTGGAATTGTAGATGACCTCAGTATTCAGCGTGTCGATGACTGCGATCGAGACCGGATGCAGATCCGTAACGCCTGTAATTGCAGAGAGCAGCGACTGCTCACCGATGAAGCTGACGCTTGTGTCATAGGACATGGTCTGATAGTTCGGCGTCTGCGAGATTCTGATGATATCGCTTGTCAGCTTCAGCACACGAACCAGCTCGCCGTCCTTGCTGGAAACAACGATATCGCCGAGTGTGAGCTGTCCGGAATAATTCTTGGTATACTGGTTTGCGGCTTCCGGATTCTTTGCGGTATCGACATAATCCACGGTGATATGACCGTTGGACTCGGTACGGAAGCGGTTCAGCGTTTCCGGAACGATCTTGATATTATTTGTCTCAAAGTAGCTTTCCGGTGCAAGAACAGTGATCTTGACATCCTTGTTCAGCCCGTTCAGATAGGAGATTGTCTGCTTGTCCATTTCAAACAAGCCGCTCGAAGTGAGGTCGATGTTCCAGTTGTAGCGGTTATCGAGGACATTGCAGACCACATTCGCCGCAACAATAATTGCAATAAAGATCAGCGTGATCGCCGTTGCAAGTGAGCCGTACTTCAGCTTCTTGAGCCGCTTGACGCGGTTCAGCGCACGGTCCGCTTCCTCCTTGGAGGTACGCTCGTGCTTTTTCTTCTCCTTCTTGCTGTCCTTTTTCTCAGCCTTTTCTTCGGCTTCTTCCTTCAGATCTGCTTCGGCTTCGGTAACGGCATCTTCTGCCTGCTCCTCTGCATTCAGCAGTTCCTTTTCGTCATTTTTCTTGCTCATGCTTCCGATCCCTCCTTAGCTCCAGCGTCTGCGCTCAAACACGCGAATGGTCAGATAATTGAAAATCAGCGCGACACTGATATAGAACACAACGGTCGAAACATTGAACAAACCGCAGGTGATCGCATAATACTTCCGGTAGAACGAAAGGTAGTTCATCGCCTTCACGATCCAGCCGATCGAGACATTGCCTGCAACGACGTCGATCAGGTACAGTGCCATCAGCACGACGATCGTCACGACGTTCGCGGCGATCTGGTTCTCCGTCAGGGAGGAGATCAGTGTACCGACCGAGATAAACGCTGCGCCGAGAAGGAACAGTGCGAGGAAGTTTGCGAAAACCATGCCCCACTCGACCATGCCGAAGGAGCTGAGGATCAGCGCATAGACAAACGGCATCAGCAGTGCGATCGTATAAAGCAACAGTGCGGCGAAATACTTGCCGAACACAATGCTGCCGATGCTGACCGGAGCTGTCAGCAGACCCTGCTCGGTCTTCTGCTTCTTTTCCTCACTGAACAAACGCATCGTGAGAATCGGAATCAGAATGACGCAGATCAGGAACATGTTCTGGAACATGCCGGACATGTCGGTCGTGCCGTTCTGGAGACAGTTGAAATCAAAGAAATAGCCGGTAAACAGCCAGAAAACAGCCAAGAAAACATATGCAATGCTCGATGTGAAGAACGCCCCGAACTCACGCCTGAAAATTGCGCCCATCAGTCATCCCCGCCTTTCGTTTCATTTGCGAGTGCCACGTCTTCCTGATTCGGGATGACAATACCCTCGCCCATCGTGATCTTGAGGAACACATCCTCCAGCGTCATTTCGGCAGAGCGGAGCGCCAGCAGCGGCCATTTGTGCTCGCTGACGATCTCAAAGAGGTCGCGGCGGATATCGGAACCGGGCGCTGCCTCCAGCTCATACTCATAGACGCCCTTCTCCCGCTCCATATCGGCGCGGCAGTACTTGATGCCTTCGATATTGCGCAGCGCCTTGATGATCTCCTCACGCGGGCCCTCAATGCGGGCGATGATGCGGTGATCGGTCGAGACATTCTTCGAGAGGTTATCCGTGGTATCATGCGCGGCGATCACGCCGTGATTGATGATGATAATGCGGTCGCAGACAGCCTGAATCTCGCTCAGGATATGTGAGGACAGAATGACCGTATGGTTCTTGCCGAGCTTCTTGATGAGCGTGCGGATCTCAAGGATCTGCTTGGGGTCGAGACCGACCGTCGGCTCGTCGAGGATGAGGACCGGCGGATTGCCGATCAGCGCCTGTGCGACGCCGACACGCTGCTTGTAGCCCTTCGAGAGGTTCTTGATCAGCCGCGTTGCGACATCGCTGATTTTCGTCAGCGCCATGACCTCGCTCAGATGCGCTCTGCGCGGCAGCTTGCATTTTTTCAGGTCATAGATATAGTTCAGGTATCCTTTGACCGTCATGTCAAGATAGAGCGGCGGCAGCTCCGGGAGATAGCCGATGAAGGATTTCGCCTTGATCGGATCCTCCAGAATGTCCACACCGTTGATCAGTGCCTGACCTGAGGTCGAGGAGATATAGCCTGTCAGCATGTTCATCGTTGTGGATTTTCCGGCACCGTTCGGTCCCAGAAAGCCGAGGATTTCCCCGTCCTCCACGGTAAAACTGATGTTGTTGACAGCATGCTTGTCTCCGTAGTGCTTCGTCAGATTCCGCACTTCAATCATTGCATTACTTACCTGCCTTTCATTCTGCACGGGCGCGGAGTCTTTTCCGCAGTGCAGATTTTCAATCATGCATCACTTATTGTAATAGCTGTATGTGACAGCGGGGTGTTCGATTTCAGAAAACTGCTTTCAGAAACAGTTGCATTCCGGTTACGAAAGGATGCCCTCCGCAGGCAGCAGATGCATCCGCGCCTGAATATCCCGCTGGATCTGCACACTCAGTGCATCAAGGGAATCGAATCTGCGCTCCTGACGGATAAACCGGCAGAGCGTCACGGGAAGCAGGGAACCGACCAGTTCACCGCTCCAGCCGATCAGATGCGTTTCCGCGATCGGCTCCGCCTCGCCGCCTGTTACGGTCGGGCGCACGCCGATATTCGTGATTGCCGGAACCCAGATGTCATTGATCTCCGCGAAGGAAGCGTAGACACCTCTGCGCGGCACGCACTGCCACGGCTCAAAGCTCTGGTTCGCAGTCGGGAAGCCGAGTTTTTCGCCTGCAAGATGCAGTCCGGTGTTCACATGCGCGAGGATCTGATAATCAGAGCCCAGCAGCATGTTCGCCTTGGTGATCTGTCCGCTCTCAAGCAGAAACCGGATATGGCTGGATGAAACAGGCATTCCGTCCGCATCCTTCACCTGCGGGACGACAATCGTCTCAAAGCCAAGCTTATGTCCGAAGCGGCGAAGCTCCGCCGCACCGCATGCAGCATGCTTTCCGAAGCGGAAATCCGCACCGACCACGACTGTATCGACGGAAACTGTCTCCTTCAGGATCTGACGGCAGTAGCTTTCGCCGTCCATCTCCTGAATCTCGCCAAACGGCAGTGCAAAGACAGCATCCGCGCCGCAGGTCGTCAGCAGGCGGCGCTTCTGTTCATCATGATAGATATAATGCACCGGTCTCCCCTGCTTTTTCGGCATGGAATCCGCGGCAAAGGTCACGACATGGCAGGCGCCGTGCGACACTGCCTGTGCCAGTACGCGTCGATGACCGAGATGAACGCCGTCAAACACGCCGAGTGCCGCAACGATATGGTTGCAGCGCGGATTCGGCGCTTCATGCAGCTCCTGCATCATGTTCAGGTACCTCCTTATAAATTTTTGAATACGCGCAGGATCTGATTCTCCGGATCGGGCTGTGCCAGACCGAAGAATGTGCCGTCAGAACCGTAAACGCGGTACCGCTCCGCACCGGCAGTCAGTCCGCGGAGTGCGCGGAGACTGAGCTTAACACCGTTCCGGTAATGACCGGACTGTGACGGCGTCAGATGCAGTGCAGGCAGCGAAGCAAACAGGCTGTCCGTCGGGACGATCAGCTCTGCCAGACGGTTTTCGTCCGCAGCAGCTTGTACCTGCGGGAAGCTGTATGCCTGCTCCAGCACAAATCCGCAGGCTGCTGTCCGGATCAGCGAGGTCATACATGCCCCGCAGCCGAGCGCCTGCCCGATGTCATGCAGAATTGTGCGGACATACGTGCCTTTTCCGCAGGTGATCTCGACCGAACCGGTGCCGGTTTCCGCATCGTATGACAGCAGTGTCACCGCCGACACATGCACCCGCCGCGCCGGACGCTCGATCTCCCTGCCTGCTCTTGCCAGCTCATAGAGCCGCTTTCCGTTGATCTGCACCGCAGAATACATCGGCGGAATCTGGTCGATCTCTCCGGTAAACTGCGGCAGGACGGCGTGCAGCATCTCCTCAGTCACCGCAGCCGCATGTGTTTCCAGAACGGTTCCGGTGCTGTCCTGCGTATCTGTCACCGTGCCGAGCTGAAAGCCCGCACGGTATGTTTTTGTTTCGTCCGGCAGAATATCGCATGCTCTCGCCGCAGTGCCGACCAGCACCGGCAGCACGCCCTCTGCCATCGGATCCAGCGTACCGGTATGACCCAGACGCTTCATTTTTAAGATGCCCCGCAGCTTGCCGATCACATCGAAGGATGTGAAGCCCTGCGGCTTGTTCATGACCAGTACCCCGCGCAGCTCCGTCATTGCAGCGACGCCTCCGCCGCCTGCATCAGTGCCGCACAGACCTCCTCCGGCGCACCCTCCTTCACGGAGCAGCCGCTCGCCTTGATATGTCCGCCGCCGCCGAATTTC
>CAMNAY010000071.1 GCA_946531975.1 uncultured Ruminococcus sp.
CCCACCTTTCGCAGCGCATCCCGCTGCCGGAATGCAGCGTTCGCCCGACCGCCCATAACAGGGCAGTTTATCATACCTTATATTGTACCATAAAAGACGCGGCTCTGTCAAGCGTCGAACCATACAATCATCTTTCATACATCGGCAGTGATTATTATGCATTTTCTTTCTCTGCGCGGAAAAATGCGCCGTTTGCGGCGTGATTTGCCTGAAATTCGCAGAACAAAGCAGCTCCGGAGAACGACGTCCGCATGACTGCGGGATCGGTCTCCGGAACTGCCGGATTCAGATTCAAAATGCCACTTGACAAGCTCTGCAAAATGTGATATAATAAGAAATTACAGAAACGAATGACAATACTTTACCCATTATATTTCATCATTATCATAGCATATTTTCTGCCGTTTGTCAAGCCGTTTCACTGCTGCCGGATGTCTGAAAGGAGCGATGCACTTTGGAAATGGAGTTCTCTCTGCTGGCTGTGGATTCGTTCGGTGCGCTCAGTACCGCCGAGCGAAAGGATCTGATCCTTGCGACCAACCGCGACGCATGGACAAGCTACGGGCTTCAGCTGACGCCGGAGGATGCCGAGATGATCCTGCAAACCGAAAAGCGTGCGCTGGATGCCGAAAACCTCGTGCAGCTCGGTGCGGATATCACGCCGCGCATCATTCACTGGTTTTTGCCGTCGGGTTATCTCGGCAGAAACTACGCACTGCAGGTTGCCGCGCTGACTGCCGCTTTTTACCGCATCAAAGGAGACCTTCAGGCGTTGTATGATGAGGCAGATGACCCCGCGTGTTTCCTCTCGGATAACGCCCTGCTGGATTACATGTACCGCTTTTTCGTCAGTCCGACCTGTGCGGGCGATATCGACGAGATGGTGACGCTGACCGAGCGCATTGTCGTGACCGGTATGCGCCGGCTTCTGACACAGCGCGCCGAACAGCGTAAGGCTGCTGCCCGTGCACGGGGCGGCGATCCCGTGAACCGTGCGCTCTATGCCGATCTGCGGCAGTCTGAACAGGATGAGCCGGATTATGACACCGAGTACGATCAGGAAATGTACGATTATGCGTACCGCGAAGCAATGCATACAGATGTTTTCGGCAACTACGCGGAGGATTACGATGATGAAATCGCTGTCCGCACCCGCGGCACGTATGCCGAGGAGCTTGAGGAGGCGCTGCGCCGGAATCCCGCGCTGCTTCTGCCGAGCGCTGCCATGGAAGCCGAATGGGAAAGCCGCGCCGAGGAATGGGAAGAACTGGATGCGGAAGCAGCCCGCAGACAAGCCGGAAAGGGGATGTGAGCAATGCAGGATTTGCAGATGATTCCGAAGGAACAGAACGCTGCCGGACAGCATGCGCTCCCGCGCCGCGACTACACCATGGCGCTGCTGGGACAAGCCATGCTGAAGGGGACGATCTCTGAGGCACGGATCAGCGAACTGAAGTCCGCGCTGCAAAAGGCTGCCGCAGAGCGAGCCGCCGCTTACACCCGCGGGAAAAGCACAACCGTCACCAGAACGCAGGCAGAAGCCTTTTATCAATCTGTGTTCTGTCAGCTTGATACGGTTCTGCTCGAAATGCCGGATGATGCACAGGCGGAGGAGGCGCTCCGCACGCAGCCGCTCGATACGCTGCTCGAAGCGGGTCAGCTTCGCACACTTCAGCTTTATGAGGAAGCGAAAGCCGATTTCCGCGCCGCATACCGCCTGACAGAACCGTTTGCGACCTCTTTTTTCAAGGAGCTGCTGACCGGCTTTGAGAAATTCTGCACACAGTTTGATGCGCGGTTCCGTGCATTTGATACGAAGGTTGATTATGTCTACCCGCTGCTCGGCGAGCAGACTGCTGCCGAAGCAGGCGTGACCGGTACCGCAAAGTATTACCGCGCACTGCGGCTGGAGGGTGAATTCCTCCGCACGCTGGATGCAGATGCGATGCATGATCTGCTGTCGCGCTATGCGGAGAAATTCCGCACCTCTCCGCTGATGATTGCGGAGAACCTCGCTGATCTCGCGCTCCGCCACATGCTGGTGAATGCGCTCGGCGGAGGCGAAGGACTGTGCGTGACGGCGGAATGCGCTGCGGCGGTACAGGCACAGTACAAGGCTGTGACCGCAGAGACACTCTGCGCACAGGTCCGGTCTGTATTGCCGGAGGGTTCGCAGGAGCTTTCCGCATATCTGAGCGCACAGCTTCCGGTGCTCGCGGAAACGCTGCATCAGCGGCTGACTGCCGGTACACTTTCCGGCTGGCTTGCCGTCAAAGCATAAAGCACAGGGATTCCCGTTTTCTGAAATGCAAAAGAGGCTCCGGATTTCCGGAGCCTCTTGGCTGTTACCGCATATACCGCAGTGCAAGTGCATCCCAATCGAGGGAGGCGAGCTTGGCTGCGGCTTTCTTGATCGTTTCTCGGCTGCCGAAGGATGAAAACCGTACCCAGCCCTCCCCGCATTCCCCAAACCCGACGCCCGGCGATGCTGCAATGCCGTAACGGTGCAGGAGCCCGTCGAAGCAATCCCATGATTTCATGCCGTAAGGGCACTCCATCCAGACATACGGGGCGTGTTCGCCGCCGGTCGTGAAGACACCGCTGCGGGTCAGTGCATGACGGATGAGGTCGGCGTTCTCCATGTAATACTGCACATCGGCGCGTACCTGACGCTGACCTTCCGGTGAAAAGACTGCTGCTGCGCCGCGCTGTACAATATAGGATGTGCCGTTGTATTTCGTAGACTGCCGCCGCATCCAAAGGCGGTGAAGTGACTGCGCACCGTGCTTCAGTGCCCGCGGGACAATGACCCAGCTGCACCGGACACCGGTGAACCCCGCCATTTTTGAGAACGAGTTGATCTCAACCGCACAGGTCTCCGCGCCGGCGATCTCAAAGATGCTGCGCGGGAGTGCCGCACTGCGGATGTAGGCTTCATATGCCGCATCGTAGATGATGCAGGCGTGATGCGCATGGGCATATTCGACCCAGCTCTGAAGCATGGCGCGGGAATATACCGCGCCGGTCGGATTGTTCGGGGAGCAGAGATAGATGATATCGGCGCGGACACGGTCATCCGGCATCGGAAGGAAGCCGTTTTCGCGGGAACCGATCGAGAACAGGATGCGCCGCCCTGCCATGACGCTCGTGTCATAGAACACCGGATACACCGGATTCGGGAGCAGGACGGTGCTGTCCGGCGCGAACAGGTCACAGAGATTTGCGAGATCGCTCTTGGCGCCGTCGCTGACGAAGATGTCCTCCGGCTCGGCGCTGACATTCAGGCGGCGGTAGTAGTCTGCGATCGCACGCCGCAGAAACGGCTCGCCCTGTACATCGCCGTACCCGTGAAAGCTCTCGCCGTGCCGCATTTCCTGTGCTGCTGCGGACATCGCATCGCAGACGGCAGGCGCAAGCGGACGCGTGACATCGTTGATGCCGAGCGGGAGCAGCTCTGCATCGGGATTTGCCTCACGGTACTTGCGGACGCGCGCTGCGATCTCCGCAAACAGGTAATTCTGCTCCAGCTTCAGCAGGTTTTCATTGAGCTGCAAGCGGCATCCTCCTTCCCTTGAAAAACTGCCGCCCGAAGGCGGCAGTCTGTGTGTTATGATCCTGTCTGCTGATCCGGCTGCTTGAGGTATTTGGAGGGATTCTTCTTCTTTTTTTCCTCATACATCCGGTTGTCGGCTACGGTAATGAGCTGGAAGATGGAGCTGTCCTTCGGCGGGACGGTGATACAGGCGCCGAGGCTGACGCTCAGCGGATACGGAAGCTCTCCGTTCCGGTTGCAGATTTCAAGCTCTTTTTCGATGCGCCGGCGCAGCTTTTCTGCGTCTGCATCGGAATAATCCGTGCCGAAGATGAAGAATTCATCTCCGCCGAAGCGGCAGGCAATCTCGCCGTGCGTGCAGCATTCCTGAAGAATGGTCGCAATGCTGCGGATTGCATGGTCGCCGGCTTTGTGCCCGAAATTATCGTTGATATGCTTCAGACCGTCCATATCCGCGAACATGACCATGACCTGCCGATGCTCCGCGGCACAGGTATCGAACTGCGGCTGTGCGCTGCGCTTGAAGCCGTTGCGGTTATAGATTCCGGTCAGGGAGTCGATTGCATACAGCTTATCCAGTTCCTTCACGATCTCATCGAGACAGAGCAGCTTCCGGAAATTCTCCAGCGTATTGCTGATATTGATGCTCCAGGAATGGAACAGGGCGCTGGCCATCGGGAAATCGGAGTTGACGATTGCAAAAAAGCCGAGACAGCGCTCGCGGAAATGCAGCGGTACGAAGAACAGATTGCGCGTTTTGTCGGAATCTGTCCGCAGGCGCGGGAGCACACGCTCAGACACGAAGCTGCTTTCCTCGTGGAATTCTCCGTTGAAGTAGGACAGCGGCATAATCATGCGCTGGGAGTAGCCGTGTACGGTATAGGTATCAGCAGGCAGAACGCCGGTATAGCCGATCTCGTCCTGAATCTGCTTCATATGCCAGTTGTCATTGAGACAGAGGTAGAATTCCTCGCACTTGGTCTTCAGGACAAACTGCTTTAAGGTGTCGATATACTCCGTAAAGGAATCGCATTCGACGAGCGAGCAAGCCATCTGATCGTGGCGGGAGATATCGCGGTAAAGATTCTCCTGAAGCTGATAGGTGCGCTTTTTATAGACGACGATGTCTTCCGGATCACCGGCCTTGCAGCCGCAGCTCTCGGAGAAGATCGGGACAGCGCTCAGCTCCTGTATGCGCTCCGGCTCCTCACCTTCGATCTTCCGGATGATGAGCTCGCAAGCCAGTGCGCCGGACTGTACCAGCGGGCGCTCGACCGTTGTCAGCGCCGGGGAGAAATGCCGCGCATTGTAGATATTATCAAAGCCGGAGACGAGAATATCCTCCGGGCAGCGGATGCCGTTTTCCTCAAGCGTCAGGACAGCGGACATTGCCATTGTGTCATTGGCGCAGACGATTGCTTCCGGAAACGGAAGATCGGACTGCAAAAACGACTCCACGGCACGGCGGCCGTCCTTGGCACGGAAGGTTCCGTGATAGATGCGTTCGGGTTCGATCGGGATATCATGCTCCCGGAGAACCTTCATAAACGCCTCGCAGCGTTCCATGCTTTCGGAGTTGGTATCGGGACCTGAGATGAAATTCAGCCGTCTGACATGATGCTCCTCGATCAGATGCTTTGTGATCTGCTCCATGGCGGCGGCATTGCGGATACCGATATAATACAGATCGCCGAGGTCGCGGTCAATGCTGACGGCGGGGATTCCGGATTTCCGGATGCGCTCATACAGCTCGTCGGCAAGATCGGCAGAGAACGTATTGGACAGCAAAACAACACCGTCGAACAGTGCAAAATTCGGCAGCTCAAAAATATTATATTCACCCTGATCGTACTTCGGATTGGCAAGAATCCCGCCGAAGGCGATGAAATGGGCGATATTGACATGGTGTTGTGCCGCATAGCGGTGGATACCTTTGAGGATAGACTGCTGATATTCTTCATCAATACCGGATGCGATCACGGCGATCGTGAAGCTGTTGGTTTGCATAGGTTCACCTCGTTCTTCATACTGCTGTGCAGCCGGACAGACCGATGCCGGCGGGTACAACGTGTACAGGATCACAGCACAAGATATCGTACCACTCTACTATCGTACATAGTACACGGATATATTTTATCATACGAAAGGAAATTTGTCAAGATATTCGGACATTTCTTTGTGAATTCGGCATTCTCACCGAGGAACAGCTCTGTAATTGTGCAATCTGCCAATGCAGGATGTTTGGATATGTACGTACATATCGAAGGGAAAAAGAAAAGATAGTCGGTCATGTGATAGGAAAAAGATGTGATAAATAAACAGTCAATATGACAATCCTGCATTGCATCGGAATCGTGATTATGCTATAATATAGTTGCAGGTGAGGGAACCCACCCCGCACCGATGCACGATACAAAAGTGCAGCATTCCGGTTTATTCTTTCAGCGCCCCCTCTGCTGAAGAAACCCTCTCCTTGTCCGGAGAAGCTGCATTCCTAAAAGGCAGATGCCGGTACACATCTGCCTTCTCAGAAAATCATCGCCGATTCAGGGCGGTGATTTTTTCTGCTTTCAGGGCAATTTTTGCAAACATAGAAAAGCACCTGCGGGAGATCCCACAGGTGCTTTTGTTACGATGTAGAATGATCAGACTTAACTTGCCTGCTGCGGATTCTTCTTCTCCTGCAGCATTGTGAAGACTGCGCCGCCGATCACAACAACTGTTGCGATGAACAGGAGCCAGCAGCCGATGCCCTTGGAAACCTTTGCCATCGAGGAGAGCTCACCGAGCTCATCGCCGCTGATGCTTGCAGCCTGACGAATTGCTTCGATCAGACCGAGCGCACCGGCACCGATGGTGACGTAATGGCTGCTGATGAATGCAGAATAACCTGCTACCAGAGCAAACAGGAAGGTGAGGAACCAGCAGTCACCGCTCCACAGGGAAATGGACTCAGACTGGGACATGCCGAACAGGGAAACACTAACCTTTGCGAACGGCAGGAACATGCAAATCAGTGCAACGACTGCGCCGCCGAGGCTGATGAAATTCGGCTTCTTTCCGGAAGGCTTCACCATTGCGAGGAACTTCTGAGCATCCATACCGCCGGGGAGTTTGAACGAAGGAGCGGAAGAAGATGCCGGAGCTGCGCTCGGAGCAGCGGACGGAGTGGATACGGCAGTGCCGCAGGACGGACAGACGTTCTGACCGTCAGGGACGTTTGCGCCACAATTCTTGCAAAACATTTGTAAATACCTCTCTGCATCAGATTCGGTACCCGCACACACCACGGGCAAAGCCATGCTGCTTTACATGGCTTACACCTATTATACACGATTCTGTCACAATTTGTCAAGTAATCGGAACCAGAATTTGCGCTGAAACCATATTTTTTATCGAAACTGACAAATCAGACCATATTTTGATCTGCAAAATGAAGGATAAACAACAGATAAAACATACAACTTTCGCGCATGGCAGACGGATTTGTGCGGGAAAGTGCGGTTGATATTGGTCAGGACCCGGCGGCTGAAAGCCGGCGCGGTGCAAATCGCCTCTTGACCTTCCGGGCTGAATATGTTATAATATTGGTGTACCTGCCGTGCGGACCGTGCGCCGCGCCCGGTACCGCAGCAGCATCGGACGCCCGTCCTTTTTGCTGGTTTACCTGATATGCCCCGATAGCTCAGTAGGATAGAGCGGCTGCCTCCTAAGCAGCAGGCCATCGGTTCGATTCCGGTTCGGGGTGTTTGATTGCGGCAGAAATGCGTGAAGACGCGTTTTTGTCACAATCTGTTTTCGGGCATATATGATGTCAGAAGATGCATGCTGCAAAGCGTACCGGTAAAACGGACAGTGAAAAAAGAACCGCCTCCTATGGAATCAGCCATAGGAGGCGGTTTCTGTCAGGTTTACGGATTCAGAAGCATCCGTTTCAGAAGTGTCAGATCGGCTGCATTGACCCGGCTGTCCTGATTCATATCTGCATGGCGCCATGATGTCAGCACATCAGTTTCGGTGATCAGCCACTTTTGCAGCATGATCGCATCAGCGATTGTGACTGCGCCGTCCAGATTGCAGTCACCGAGAAGATCGTCATTCTCGTAGGGGCAGTTGATGCGGAACCAGTTGATATTGAACAGATAACCTTCTCCGCCCCTGAACACGAAATAGACATCGTTGACACCGACCGTCGGTTCAATGGTGCAGCGCTGCGTCTTCCATGTCTGCCAGCCGCCCGTGCCG
>CAMNAY010000072.1 GCA_946531975.1 uncultured Ruminococcus sp.
CATTCGCAACGGTACGCCGCTTCATCAGCCGGGATACCTTCAGATATTTGTCAAGTCTCACTTTTTATTCACGGCTTCCTTCAGGTGCTTGGAGGCACGGAAAGCAGGAGCCTTCTTCGCCGGGGTCGTCATGGGGTTGCCGGTACGCGGGTTCTTGGTTTCCTTGGCCTTGCGGTCATGTATCTCAAACGTGCCGAGTCCGGTCAGGTGAACCTTTTCGCCTGCGATCAGGGATTCGATGATCACGGATGTGACAAGCTCCAGTGCGTCATCCGCTTCTTTTCTGGTGCAGTTTCCCTTTTGCGCCAGCGCACTGATCAGTTCGATCTTAGTCATTGTTAGATCCTCCACATAGCATATCTGTAATATGTTACATCCGCTTCAGATTTGCGGTTGCAGCCAGAGTCAGCATGTCGTGTTCCGGGATGTCTGACAGGGGTGTTTTTCAGTGTTTTTTTGCCTGATCCCAGTATTTGTCGAGCGTTTCGATCGGCAGCTCAGCCATCTCTTTGCCGTCTTCCCGAACCAGTCTTTCGGTTTCCGCGAACCGGCGCAGGAATTTCTTTGCAGCACCGTTGAGTGCTGTTTCCGCATCGACATGCAGATGCCGTGCTGTATTGACGCAGGAGAAGAGCAGATCGCCCAGCTCGTCCTCAATGGCGCTCTGGTCACCGCTTTTCATAGCTTCTTCCAGTTCATCTGTTTCCAGACGGATATAGCGGAAGGCATCCTCTGCGTTTTTCCAGTCCATACCGGCACGACTCGCGCGCTTTCCGAGCTTTTGCGCATACATCAGCGCAGGGAGTGCCTTGCAGACGCCTTCGAGCGTTGCGGCAGCGGTCTCCTGATGCTTGGTTTCCTGTTTGATGCTGTCCCAGTTTTTGAGGACTTCCTCGCTGGTATTCGCGCTGACATCACCGAACACATGCGGATGACGGATTACCAGCTTGCGGCAGAGCTCATCGCAGATATCATCGAACGTAAAGTGGGACTGTTCTGTCTCAATCTGGCAGTGGAACACGACCTGAAGCAGCACATCGCCCAGCTCCTCGCGGAGCATCGGGACGGAGTCCATATCAATCGCTTCGATGACCTCGTAGGTTTCTTCCAGGAAGTCCTGCCGAATGCTCTGGTGGGTCTGTTCCTTATCCCACGGACATCCGTTTTCGCTGCGCAGAACCTGCATGATTTCGAGCAGTTCGCTGATGCCGTAATGCGGGCAGTCACGCAGTCTGGCGAGCGTTTCTTCGCTAGTTTTCATATTGTATTAATTTTACCTCATTCTTGTAAAAAAAGCAAGCATTTCACAGACAAAAGAGGAAGTTCCAGATATCATACAAAATCCGCAGGGGAACTTCCCGTGATTTTGGAACGCATTGTGTATGATTTTTGTCCGGATGTTTGTTATTTTACTTTCTGTCGATGAATCCGACGCGGCGGTACACCTTTTGCAGCAGCTTTCTGGTGATCCGGTAAGCCTGCTCGCTGCCCTCTGCCATGCACTGCGTCAGATACGTCTTGTCCGCGATCAGGCGGTTATACTCGTTCTGCACGGGTGCTAAGTGATCTGCGACGGCTTCGCCGACGGCGGTCTTGAAGGGACCGTAGCCCCGACCGGCGAATTCTGCGGCGATCTCATCCATGGTCTTGCCGGTGACGGCGCCGTAAATGGTCATCAGGTTATTGATGCCGTCCTTGCCCTCACGGAAGCAGACCTCTGTTTCCGAATCGGTGACCGCGCGCTTGAACTTGCGCAGGATCGTATCCTTATCATCGAGGATAAAGACGCAGGCATTGGCATTTTCGTCGGACTTGGACATTTTCTTGGTCGGATCCTGAAGCGACATCAGTCTTGCGCCCTGCTTCGGAATGTAGCCGTCCGGAACGGTGAAGGTCTCGCCGAAGCGCTGATTGAAGCGCTGTGCGATGTTGCGAGCAAGCTCAAGGTGCTGCTTCTGGTCGGCACCGATCGGGACGAGGTCTGCGTTATACGCGAGAATATCCGCAGCCATGAGAACCGGATAGGTAAACAGACCGGCATTGATATTGTCGGCGTGGCGTGCGCTCTTGTCCTTGAACTGTGTCATTCGGTTCAGCTCGCCGAACATGGTGGAGCAGGAAAGCACCCAGCTCAGCTCAGCGTGATGCGGATTCTGGCTCTGCACGAAGGTGATGCTCTGCTTGGGGTCAATGCCGCAGGCAAGCATCAGTGCATAGGCACGCATCGTATTCTGACGAAGCTGTGCAGGCTCCTGCATGACCGTGATGGCGTGCAGGTCGGCAACGCAGTAAATGCAGTCGAAATCGTCCTGAAGCTTATGCCAGTTGCGGATCGCACCGATATAGTTGCCGAGGGTAAAGACACCGGTCGGCTGGATTGCGCTGAAGATGCGCTTTTTCGGTGCGGCAGTCAGTTCAGCCATTGGTAGATGCTCCTTCCGGTATTATTTCTGAACAGCAGCACTGGGGTCAATACCGGCTGCCTGATCCTTGAGCTGAGCGCCGCGCAGCTCATTCATAAGGCGGTGATAGAGATTCTTGAAGATGCGCTCCTCAGGCGTTCCGACAGAGGTGGAAGAATCCAGCTCCAAGCGGTAGATGCCGCCTGTGGTCAGGATGTAAGCGTAGTGGACGCTGCCGGCGGGCAGTTCGAAGTTTGTGACCGGCTTGAGGTTCTCGATGTAATTCGCAGCATTTGTGACGAACACACGGGCTGCCTGAACGACGCCGGGATAACGCTGTGCAGCGCCGGAGTAATCTCTGCCGTTGCTGAAGTAGAGGTTTGCAGCGCCGTTGATATAACATGCGAGCGTAGTGAGGACTGTCGGAGCCATCGGCATATCAACGACGACGCCGTAGACAGTGCTGGTCTTCATATGCTGTGTAAAATTGGAAGGGGAGAGGTGCAGCGCCTGAAATCTGGTGGACAGATATTTCTTGCTGACCGGTACCCGTCTGGAGAAATTTTGCTTATCAGCCATGATCATGAAATCCTTTCTTTTTTCGTTTGCGCGAGCCGTGCAGATCTGACGGATGCACAGATTCCGGTTCGGGCAAATATGTCTCTATTATAACACATATTTTCGATTTTTGCAACATATTTTTGAGTGTTCGGCATAGAAAAAACAAAGAATCACGGATTTTTCCGGTACGCGGCGGCATCGGAAACGGGCAGGGGGAGGTTCGGCGCATGAAACGGCAAACGGTTCTGAGCGGGGCAGTCTGGCTGATGCTCTCGGCAGCGCTCGCAAAACTACTCGGTGCGGGATTCCGCATCCCGCTGACGGCGATGCTGGGCGGCTCCGGCATGGGATATTTTTCCTGTGCCTACGGATTGTTTCTGCCGGTGTTCGCGCTGTCTGTGACGGGCATGAACACGGCGGCTGCGGCACTGACCGCGCAGGCGCTTGCGAGGGGCGACACAGCTCGCGTCAGCGGGATTGCGCGGACGGCGGTGCGGCTGTTCGGCGGCGTCGGGCTGGCGGGCAGTGTTCTGCTGGGGCTGTTTGCCAAGCCGCTGTGCGGTCTGGTGCTGCACAATCCGCAGGCTGCACCGGCAGTCGTGCTGCTCGCGCCCGCAGTGTGGTTCTGCTGTATGAGTGCTGTGCTGCGGGGGCTGTATGAGGGGCATCAGCAGATGATCCCGACGGCAGTCTCACAGGTTGCGGAGGGCATCGGCAGAGTCGGCTTCGGGCTGCTGTTTGCAGAGGCAGCAATGCGGAATCCGTCTGCGGCGGGGCGGTTCTTTCCCGCAGATCTCCCGCCGGAAGCGATCGGCGCGGCGGCGGCGGTGTTCGGTGTCACGCTCTCTGCGGCGCTCGGTACGCTGACGCTGATGCTGTTTCCGCGGCGGATGCGGACTGCGCCTGCTGCGGGCATCGCACAACCGGAACAGATGCGGGAAATCCGCAGGGCGCTGATTGCGCTGCTGATTCCGGTTGCGGCGGCGTCTCTCGTCACGAATCTGACGACGCTGGTCGATCTCGCAACGGCAATGCGCACGCTCTCTGCCGGAATGCTCCGGACACCGGCGGCTTACGGGCTGTCGGCGGATGCTGCCGCTGCGGAGGCGGACGCGCTCGCCAATTTCTATTACGGCTCCTATTCCGGACTGGCGATGACGGTATTCAATCTGATTCCGGCAGTGACCAATATGCTCGGAAAGGCGGTGCTTCCGGCATTTGCCGCACAGAATGCGGGCAATGACCGTGTGCAGATGCAGCGGCATGCGGAGGATGTGATGCGGAGGACGGCATTTCTGGCGGTGCCGGCGGGGCTGGGCGTCAGCGTGCTTGCCGGACCGATCCTGCGGCTGCTGTTTCCTGCGCGGGCACTTGAGGTGCAGATTGCTGCGCCGGCACTTTCGGTTCTGGGCATTGCCGTGATCTTTACCGCGCTGAGCTGCCCGCTGTTCAGCATGATGCAGGCTTCGGGGTATGCCGGTGATCCGGTTGCCGGGATGCTCTGCGGTGCCGGACTGAAGCTGATCGGCAATCTGCTGCTGATTCCGCGCTTCGGGCTGTGCGGTGCTGCGCTCTCGACGCTGCTGTGCTATTTTGCCGTGCTGACCGGAAGCTGGTATCTGTTCACGCGCCGGACGGGGCTGCGGCTCCCGTTCCGCCGGATCTTCTCCGGTGCATGTACAGGCGGCATCTGCTGTGCATGGACAGCGCGGCATCTCTGTTTCAGGCTGATGCCGGTTCTGCCGCGCACTGCGCTGCTCCTGAGCATTGCTGCGGGTGCTGCGGTCTATCTGCCGGTCTGTCTGCTGCTCACAAAAAAGAACCGCTGCTCCTGAGAACAGCGGTTCGATGTGATTGTACGATTATGCTTCGGGGCCGCCCGGTGCTTTCGGGTTGCCGGTAATCGTGTACCATGTGATATGGGTCTTGCCTGCGAGCTGATTGACGTAGTACTGAAGAATGAACTGCGCATCGGCTGCGGCGAGTTTTCCGTCGCCGTCAACATCGGCAATCTTCTTCTGTGTTTCATTGAAGTAGTTGTCCTTGCCGGCGAGCAGGTTGACATAGCACTGAAGTGCCTTCTGTGCGTCATCTGCGCCGACGACACCGTTCTGGTCAACGTCTCCGAACAGACCGACCATAATGGTGCACTGATACTCCTCGCCGCCGCATGCTGCGGTGATGACCGTGGAGCCGAGCTTTGCGGCAGTGACAAAGCCGTTTGCCGTAACAGTTGCGATTTCCGGGTCTGCGCTGGTCCATGTGACCTCGCCCTTCGCATGGAACAGGGTCAGGTTGACATAGTCACCGACGGTCGGGAATGCGTAGCTGGTGTAATTCAGAGCCGGCTTTTCGTCAGAAACAACCGTGACAGAGCCGTTGTAGTATGCCGGTGTCAGAAGCTGGAGATCCAGATTGCAGACAGCGAGATGTGTCTCTGCTTCATCCAGAAGCTGATCCTCAACTTCGCCGGTGAAGAACTTGATCGGATACACGGTGCCGTCTGCAGCATCCTCCGGAATGGTGACTTGAAGGGTGGTGAGGATCGAGCCTTCCGGTGCGATCATTTCCTTTGCGCTTGCGAAAACGTATGCCTGCGGGTTGTGCTCCCAGTTGGTGGTCGGGATGATCGTGTAGGCATTGTTGACAGAGGAGCGCTTGAAGCCGGTGATTTTTGCATCGCCGGCGGTTTCAAAGTACAGCGTCATGCCGGCAGTACCCGGATCGCCGAAGACGTAGATCGGGACAGCGACAGTTTCGCCCGGCTTGCCGCAGACATCACCGATGATGAAGTAATGACCGCCGTTTTCGATCTTGTAATCATCGACCCAGTAGGGCGTTGTATCAATCGGTGCGGTTGAGCCTGTGGTCGTGGAGGTTGTGGTCTCGGTGGTCGAGGTTGTAGTGACCGTCGTGGACGTTGTGGTCTCGGTGGTCGAGGTTGTGGTGACCGTCGCGGACGTTGTGGTCTCGGTGGTCGAGGTGGTCTCGGTCGGCGCAGTCGAGGTCGTGGTGACTGTCGTGGAGGTTGTAGTCTCGGTGGTGGTGGTCGTCGTCGAAGTCGTTGTTTCCGGCTCATTGACGATGATCGTCAGCGGGACGCTGTCGTATGCGAGCAGACCGGATGCGCCGGCTGCCTTGCAGGAGGACTGTCCGTATTTGACGGTTTCGGTTCCGGAGGTCAGCAGATTCACAAATTTTTCCCTGCGGATATCGAGCTTGTACTCACCGGCAGGCGTATCCTTCGGGACGACCAGATTTGCCTGTACAAATGCATAGGTATCTGCCCAGCTGACAGACTTGCTCCATGCGGTCGTGCCTGCCTCTGCGTATGCATCGGCGTTGTGATCCAGATCCTCCTGCGAGTAGACCCAGATGATGCTCATGGTTTTCTCGGAGAAGGTCGGGCTGAAGGAAGCGGAAGGATCGCCGCCGTTTTCGCTGTCAAAGCAGTAGGGGGAGGCAAACTGCGCGCTGTTCAGGGTCATGCCGTAGTTGCCGAAGGAGCCGTCCTCCGCGACCTGCCCGTCATTGACCTGAAGCTTTAAGTTCATGCCGAACACGCCGGGATTCTCTGTGATATACACGGAGAACGGGACGGAAACGTCACCCGCGGCAATCTCCTCTGCGGTAATGGAAACGGTGTTTTTGCCGTTGGACCGGAAATCGAAGGTCAGTGTTTCGTCGGCTGCTGCTGTCTGAAATACAGCCGAACTGAGCATGACAGAGGCGGTCATGCTGCCCGCAATGACAGCAGACATAAGCTTTTTGAATCGCATAGCTCTGTTCCTTTCTGATATAAAGAATCTTATTGATCTGCCCGCTTACGGAGCAGGTTCAACCGGTAATTCATGTCCCAGCCCGTAAGTGAGGGTCAGGAGACTGTCCGCGAGGTGGACATTTTCAACGAGTATTTCCGGATTCTCAATCCGGAGGTCGCCGTGGCTGAAATTCCAGAATGCACGGACGCCGAGATCGACGAGCTTCTGCGCGAGGGCAGGCGCTGCGGATTCCGGCACACAGATCACTGCAAGCTCCGGATGCTCCTGATGACAAAAACCGGCGAGCGTATCGGCGTGATGAACCGGCATGCCGTCGAGGTCTCTGCCTGCGACAAACGGATTGGAATCAAACAGACCGATCAGCTCACAGCCGCACTGCGGAAAGCTGACATGGCTTGCGATCGCACGCCCCATGGTGCCCAGACCGATGAGAATGGTGCGGCGATGCGCGGAGACACCGAGGATCTGCCCGATCTCATCGTACAGCGCACGGACATTGTATCCGTAGCCCTGCTGTCCGAATCCGCCGAAGCAGTTCAGATCCTGCCGGATCTGAGAGGCGGTCAGCCCCATTTGTCTGGAAAGCTCCTTGGAGGAGATCCGAACTGTGCCCTTTGCTGCCAGCTCACCGAGAAACCGGTGATAGCGCGGCAGGCGGCGGATCACAGACGGTGAGATCTCCTGTTTCGACATGTCGGAAGCGCCTCCTTACTGAAGCTTTGCAGAAAGACGCTTGCCGATCTCCTCAAGGAAGGTCTTGGAGTTGACCTTCTGCTTATTTTCGAGAGAGGAGAGCAGGTAGAGGTCGCCGGTCATGATGCCGTCCTCGATGGTCTGGATTGTTGCAGCCTCAAGCTGATCTGCGAAATCGCAGAGAGCGGGGATGCTGTCGAGCTCGCCGCGCTTGCGGAGTGCGCCGGACCATGCGAAGATTGTAGCGACGGAGTTCGTGGAGGTCTCCTCGCCCTTGAGGTGCTTGTAGTAGTGGCGCTGCACGGTGCCGT
>CAMNAY010000073.1 GCA_946531975.1 uncultured Ruminococcus sp.
CCCCGCGCCCGGCGAAAATAAACGATAGGACACAGGATAAAGAGAGAATGACAAAGACAATACGAATCAAAGCTCGACCAAAAACTTTTGTGAGCGTTCTAATCGGGCTTGGGTTGAGATTTTTCCCGCGAATGTCCTAATCGGGCACTCGGTGAGGATGCGATCACTTATTTCCACGAAAATTTGACAAGCACGGGCTTTTATGGTATACTGAATCTGTATCATTTTGCATTCTGCATAAGGAGGATATTACAATGCTTACAGACATCGAAATCGCTCAATCTGTTGAGATGCGCCCGATCACCGAGATCGCTGCCGCAGCCGGAATTCCGGATGAGGCGCTGGAGCAGTACGGCAGATACAAGGCAAAGATCGACCTTCAGAAGCTCGGAAAGGCTGAAAAATCCGGCAAGCTCGTGCTTGTTACGGCGATCAACCCGACCGCTGCGGGCGAAGGCAAGACCACCACGACCATCGGTCTTGCGGACGGTATGCGCCGCATCGGAAAGAACGTCATGGTCGCACTCCGTGAGCCGTCGCTGGGTCCGGTCTTCGGCATCAAGGGCGGCGCGGCTGGCGGCGGCTATGCGCAGGTCGTCCCGATGGAGGACATCAACCTGCACTTCACCGGCGATTTCCACGCGATCGGCGCGGCAAACAACCTGCTCGCGGCAATGCTCGATAACCACATCTATCAGGGCAATGCACTGAATATCGACCCGCGCAGAATTACATGGAAGCGCTGCGTCGATATGAACGACCGGCAGCTCCGCTACATCACGGACGGCCTCGGCGGCAGAATCAACGGCGTTCCGCGTGAGGACGGTTACGATATCACCGTCGCTTCGGAGATCATGGCAGTTTTCTGCCTCGCGACTTCCGTCACAGACCTGAAGGAGCGCCTCTCCCGCATTGTCGTTGCGTATACTTATGATGAAAAGCCGGTCACGGCAGGCGACCTCAATGCGGTCGGCGCGATGACCGCGCTGCTGAAGGATGCGCTCAAGCCGAACCTCGTGCAGACGCTCGAAGGCACCCCCGCGCTCGTTCACGGCGGCCCGTTCGCGAATATTGCACACGGCTGCAACTCCGTCCTCGCAACCAAGACCGCGCTTCAGCTCGGTGATTATGCAATCACGGAGGCAGGCTTCGGCGCAGATCTCGGTGCGGAGAAGTTCCTTGATATCAAGTGCCGCATGGCAGGGCTGACGCCGTCTGCGGTTGTCATTGTCGCGACAATCCGTGCACTGAAGCTGCACGGCGGTCTCGCAAAGACGGAACTCGGCTCCGAAAACCTCGCAGCACTCGAAGCGGGCATCCCGAACCTGCTGCGTCATGTCTCGAACATCAAGGACGTCTACCGTCTGCCGTCTGTCGTCGCGATCAACCGCTTCCCGACCGATACCGATGCAGAAGTCGCGCTCATCATCGAGAAGTGCAAGGCACTCGGCGTCAATGTTGTGCTGTCGAATGTCTGGGCGGAAGGCGGCAAGGGCGGCGAGGATCTCGCACGCGAGGTTGTCCGGCTCTGTGAGGAGGAAAAGGGCGATTTCCGCTTCTCCTATGAACTGGACGGCACAATCGAAGAAAAGATTGAGGCAATCGTGAAGAACGTCTATCGCGGCGACGGCATCAACATTCTCCCCGCTGCACAGAAGCAGATCGCACAGCTCACCGCACTGGGCTTCGACAAGCTGCCGGTCTGCATGGCGAAAACACAGTACAGCTTCACCGATGACAAGGATGTGCTCGGCGCGCCGGAAGGCTTCACCGTCACAATCCGCAATGTCAAGGTCTCTGCGGGTGCAGGCTTCATCGTTGCACTGACCGGCGATATCATGACCATGCCCGGTCTCCCGAAAAAGCCCGCCGCAGAAAACATTGACGTCGATGCAAACGGTGTGATCTCCGGATTGTTCTGATTTTCACCGGAACCGTATCCGTTCAGATAAAATAAGAAAAGGAGGATCCTTCCAATGGAAAGTAATGTCGTCGGCATTCTGATCACGATTCTCGTCTATCTGGGCGGAATGATCGCGATCGGTGCCGTATTCTCACGGAAAAATAAAGACGTCAGCGACTTCTACCTCGGCGGCAGAAAACTCGGTCCGCTCGTCTCCGCAATGAGCGCCGAAGCCTCCGACATGAGCTCCTATCTGCTCATGGGTCTGCCGGGGCTGGCGTACCTCTGCGGTGCTGCCGAAGTCGGCTGGACCGCAATCGGTCTCGCTGCCGGTACTTACCTCAACTGGCTTTTTGTTGCGCGCAGACTGCGCATCTATTCGCAGAAAACAAACTCGATCACCATTCCGGACTTCTTCTCTGACCGCTATCACGATAAAAAGCACATGCTCTCCGGAATCTCTGCGCTCATCATCCTCATCTTCTTCGTGCCGTATACCGCTTCGGGCTTCGCTGCCTGCGGCAAGCTTTTCGGCACGCTCTTTGGCTGGGATTATCACCTCGCCATGATCATCAGCGCGGTCATCATCATCGCTTACACCAGCATGGGCGGCTTCCTCGCCGCAAGCTTCACCGACCTCATTCAGAGCATCGTCATGACCGCAGCGCTTGTGATCATCGTGGTGTTCGGCATCCACACCGCGGGCGGCTGGGATGCAGTTGTCGATCACGCAAAGTCGATTCCCGACTACCTGCACATGATGACAACCCGCAGCTTCGATAAGGGAACCGGTACCTTCACAAACGGCGTCAGCTACGGCTTCCTGCCGATTGTCTCGACGCTGGCATGGGGACTTGGCTACTTCGGTATGCCGCATATCCTGCTGCGCTTCATGGCAATCGAAAATGACAAGAAGGTCAAAACCTCGCGCAGAATCGCAAGCATCTGGGTCGTGATCGCAATGGGCGTTGCTATTCTGATCGGCTTCATCGGCAGCCGGCTCTCTGCAAACGGCAGCATCGAAACCCTCTACGGCAAGGACGTCAACGACTCCGAAACCGTTATTATGAAGATCGCGATGCTGCTCTCCAAGCACAGCTTCGCTGCCGCACTCGTTGCCGGTCTGATCTTCGCGGGCATCCTCGCCTGCACAATGTCTACCGCAGACTCGCAGCTCCTCGCGGCTTCCTCCAGTATGTCTGAGAATATCGTCAAGGGCGTCTTCGGCGTCAAGCTCTCTGAGAAGAACGCAATGCGCGTTGCGCGTGCCGTTCTGATTCTCATTGCTGGCGCAGGCGTCATCCTTGCATGGAACCCCGACAACTCTGTCTTCCAGATCGTTTCCTTCGCGTGGGCGGGATTCGGCGCGACCTTCGGTCCGCTGATGCTCTCGGCACTGTTCTGGAAGCGCTCGAACAAATGGGGCGCGGCTGCCGGTCTGGTCGTCGGCGGTGCGATGGTCTTCATCTGGAAGTTTATCATCCGTCCGCTCGGCGGTGCGTGGGATATCTATGAGCTGCTCCCCGCATTCCTCTGCGCACTGCTCGCAATCGTCATTGTCTCGCTCGTCACCGGAAAGCCGGAGGAATCCGTGCAGACCGAGTACGATGAAGTCAGGGCACTGATGAAGCAGTAATTTCACACGCGCACAACAATAAACACGCATTCTCATGAGAGGTGCTGCCGGTCTGCGGCGGCGCCTCTCATGTCCGTTTCTTCCCGCTGGATCCGATTCACTTGTCAAGCTGCCGGAAGCATCCTGCACGTACCGAGGAACTGCCCCGATCGCATCACTGCTCATCAGCGCGAAACGGCAGACAGCCCCTTCCTCCCGCCGCAGCCTCCGGCTCCGTCTGAACGAATGCCGGAACGGCTGCGCGGCTCCCTCTGATAATGGTGCAAAAACAGGCAAAAGTTGTACGTTTCCGTGCAAACTGTCTCCGGATTGTAATCAAATCTTCAGATACGGCGCACCGGTCCGCTGCAGCCGGATATGCCGTCTGCCCTCCCTCCCACCTGCCGCTCGCACAATGTTCACAGATTCTTCATGCAGAAATCCGGAATTTATCTCATTTGTCTCTTGATTTTCCTACGTAATTATGGTATACTAAATAGATGAACTATCAGGCGCAGAGTGTGCCTTATCACATACAGAAAAGAGGGATCCTATGCCGAAAAGCATGACCGGATACGGCAGAGCACAGCGCCTTTCCGACGGGCGTGATGTGCTGGTCGAGATCCGTGCGGTCAACCACAGATACTATGAATTCTCCGCCCGCCTGCCCCGTACCTGCATGTTCCTTGAGGAAAAGCTCAAGAGCTTCCTCAACGGGAAAATCGCAAGAGGAAAGGTCGAGGTCGCGGTCACCATTACCAGACCGGAGGGCAAGGACGCGCTCATTACCGTCAACCGCTCGGTCGCGGAGGGCTATGTCAATGCTCTGCGGACGCTGAATGACGAAATGGGCGACGGCGAAAATGCATGGCTGAAGGATGATGTCACGCTCAGCTCCCTGCTCCGGCTGCCCGATCTGTTCAATGTCACAAAGGAGCAGGACGATGAGAACGCGGTCTGGGCGGTCGTTTCCGATGCCGCAGCCGAAGCCCTCGATTCCTTCGTCCGGATGCGGACTGCCGAGGGCGAACGCCTCGCGTCCGACCTCTCTGCAAAGCTCGACGGGCTCGAACAGATGCTCGCACAGGTCGAGGAAACTGTCCCCTCCGTCGCCGAAAACTACCGCGCAAAGCTCTATGCGAAACTCAAGGAGCTGCTCGGCGATACCAACATCGACGAACAGCGCATCCTGACCGAAGCCGCGATCTTCGCGGAGAAAACCGCCATTGACGAGGAGACCGTCCGGCTGCACAGCCATATCACACAGTTCCGGGAGCTGCTCCGCTCCGAGGAACCGGTCGGCAGAAAGCTCGACTTCCTCGTGCAGGAAATGAACCGCGAGGTCAATACCACCGGTTCCAAGGCGCAGGATCTGCGCATCACAAAGCTCGTCGTGGATATGAAATCCGAAATCGAAAAGATCCGCGAGCAGATCCAGAATATCGAATAACGAAAGGAGCGCACTTCATGCGGCTTATCAATATCGGCTTCGGAAATATGATCTCCTCCGCCCGGCTCGTCACCATCGTCAGCCCCGATTCCGCACCGATCAAGCGCATTGTGCAGGACGCCCGTGACCGCGGAAGACTCATAGACGCGACCTACGGCAGACGCACCCGCGCTGTCATCGTCATGGACAGCGATCATGTCATCCTGTCCGCAATTCAGCCCGAAACCATTGCGGCAAGACTCGCAGGCAGCCCCGCTGCTGCTGAGGAGGAGGAAGACGATGTCAAAGAATAACAAAGGACTCCTGATCGTGCTGTCCGGTCCCTCCGGATGCGGAAAGGGAACAATGGTCGCGGAGCTGCTCAAGCGCGGCGACTGCGCCGTCTCGGTCTCTGCAACCACCCGGCAGCCCAGAGAGGGCGAGATCGACGGCACGCACTACTACTTCCTCTCCAAAGAGGAATTTCAGCAGCGCATCGACAATGACGGGCTGCTCGAATATGCCGAATACTGCGGCAACTACTACGGAACGCCCCGCGCTGAGGTCGATCGCCTGCGCGCTGAGGGCAAGCATGTGATCCTCGAAATCGAGGTGCAGGGCGCACTTCAGGTCAAGAAGCGCTGTCCCGAAGCAATCCTTGTGTTCACCGTTCCGCCGACAGTCAGTGAACTGTCCCGCAGACTCCATAAGCGCGGCACCGAGACCGATGAAGTCATCGAAAAGCGCATCGCACAGTTCCAGAAGGAGCTGCCCTTCGTACCCGAATATGACTATGTGATCCTCAATGATGCGCTCGAAGATGCGGTCGCGGACTTTGCTTCCGTGATCCGCCTCGAACTGATGCGCCCTGCATATGTCGATCTTTCTCATCTGGAGGAAAAGAAATAATCCGATTTTTTTGAAGAATGAAAGGACGGGACCCCATTATGATGCTCAGACCCTCAATGTATCAGATCATCTCCAAGAACGAAAGCTATTATTCGCTCGTCATCGGCGTCGCAAAGCGCGCCAGAGAGATCTCCGAACAGCATGTCAAGGAGAAGGAAGCCGCTAAGGCTGCCGCCGAAAAGCGCGCAAAGCTCAACGGCGATCAGAAAATCCGGCTCGACGACAAAACCATTAAAATGGTCGTGCTGGAGGAGAATCCGGTCAAAACAGCAGTCGATGAATTCGCTGCGGGCAAGTATAAGCTGGTTGAGCCGGAAATCGAGAACGGATGACCGTTCCCGCATCGCAGCAGCCTGATGTCTGCATCGCCGGCGTTGCGCTGGATGCTGCTGCTTTTTCCTATGACCAGCTCTATTCCTACCGCGTTCCTGCGTCCCTCGCAGATCAGCTGCGGGAGGGCATGCGCGTGCTGGTCCCCTTCGGCAGCGGAAACCGCCCCAGACTCGGCATGGTGCTGACTCGCAGCAGCGGCGCGCCCGCGGCACAGACCGCAGGCGGAAAAGCCGTCACGCTCAAGCCCCTGCTGAACCTGCTCGACGATGAACCGGTGCTGACCGATGAACTGCTCATGCTCGTGCGGCATCTGCACGACACCACCTTCTGTACCTGGTATGACGCGGTGCGCGCCGTGCTGCCGGGCGGCCTTCAGCTCAGACTCGATGAACAGTTTGAACTGAATCCGATTCCGGACGGGATTACCCTGACACAGGAGGAGGCGGCACTCTATCATGCCGCGCAGACTGCGGAAAATCCGCAGAAGCAGCAGGAAATTCTCAGCGGCAGAAATGATCCGCTGAAGCAGAAGCTGCTGCACAGTCTCGAAAAAAAATGCTGTCTCTCCGTGATCCCCGAAAGCAGACAGCGCATCTCGGACAGCACGCGCAGAACCGTGCGGCTGACTCCGGAATACCTCAGCAATCCGCAGGACTTCCGCCCGACGCCCAAACAGCGTGCCGCGGTCAAAGTCCTCGAAGAATACGGCACGCTGTCTGTGCGCGAATGTGCGTATGCTGCCGGTGTGACCGAGGCGGTCATCTCCAATCTCGTCAAAAACGGCATCGCGGAAACCTATTCCGCGGAGCAGCTCAGAGTTCCGAGAGATGCCGCTGTCACGGTATCGCCGGACGACACCGTGCTGTCTCCCCAGCAGCAGGCTGCCTATGATGCCGCCGCTGCTGCTCTGCATGCAGGAAAAGCCGCTGCATTTCTGCTCTACGGCGTCACCGGAAGCGGAAAAACTGCGGTCTTTGAACAGCTCATCAGCCTGACGCTCCGGCTCGGAAAACAGGTGCTGCTGCTCATCCCCGAAATTGCACTGACCCCGCAGATCGTTCACTACTTTCAGGCGCGGTTCGGCAATCAGGTCGCGATGCTGCACTCAGGGCTCTCGCTCGCTCAGCGGTATGATACCGATAAGCTCATCCGGCGGGGCGAAATTTCAATCGTCATCGGCACCAGAAGCGCAGTCTTTGCGCCGCTGACAAAAGTCGGTCTCGTCATTCTCGATGAGGAGGGCGAGCATTCCTATAAATCCGAGCAGGCACCGCGCTATCATGCGGCGGATGTCGCAAAGGCAAGATGCCGGTATCACAATGCCGTGCTGATGCTCGCCTCCGCGACCCCCTCGCTCGAAAGCAGATACCTCGCAGAGCGCGGCGTCTATCATCTGCTGCGCATGGATCAGC